>NZ_JACARK010000548.1:0-1232 GCF_013386655.1 Pseudomonas sp. K5002
TGAATCGCCCCTAGTTTCGTAGACACCTCCAAGCCTTAAAATGAGGCCCATTAGGAGGTGCCATGAGCAACCAGCGTTATCCCGAAGAATTCAAAATCCAGGCGGTCAAGCAAGTGACCGAAAAGCAGCTTCCTGTCTCGGAGGTGGCTGCACGATTGGGTGTGTCCGTGCACAGCCTCTATGCCTGGGTTAAGCGCTACACCAAGCCCCAGGAACAGCGCGTTGAAGAGGATGATCAGAGCGCAGAGGTTCGTCGTCTACGTGCCGAGCTGAAACGGGTCACGGAGGAGCGAGACATCTTAAAAAAGGCCGCCGCGTACTTTGCCAAGGAGTGCGGCTGAAGTACGCCTTTATTAAGCAGCAAGCGGATCACTACGCGATTCGACGGCTTTGCCTGACGCTCAAGGTTCATCCCAGCGGCTACTACGCGTGGCTATCAGAACCAAAATCTGCGCGAGCCAAGGACGATCAGCGACTGCTTGGGTTGATCAAACACTCCTGGCTGGAAAGCGGTGGTGTTTATGGCTATCGCAAGATCCATGATGACCTGCGAGAGGTTGGAGAGAGCTGTGGCCGTCACCGGGTGGCTAGGTTGATGCGCATTGAAGGTTTACGTTCTCAGACTGGGTATCGACGGAGGCCGGGAAAATATGGCGGTAAACCAGCCGTTGCCTCACCGAACTTACTGAAGCGCCAATTCGATGTCAGAGAACCCAACAAAGTCTGGGTCACAGACATTACCTACATCCGAACATATGAAGGCTGGTTGTATTTGGCCGTGGTGCTCGATCTGTTTTCACGCCAGATCATTGGTTGGTCAATGAAGTCGCAGATGACCAGCGACGTAGCCATTGATGCACTGCTGATGGCGGTTTGGAGACGCAAGCCGAAGCAAGAGGTGATGATCCACTCGGATCAAGGAAGTCAGTACAGCAGCTCAGACTGGCGAAGCTTCTTGAAAGCTAACAACCTGGTAGCCAGCATGAGTCGTCGAGGTAACTGCCACGACAACGCTGTGGCGGAGAGCTTTTTCCAGTTGCTAAAGCGGGAACGGATCAAGCGTAAAATCTACACTACACGCCAGGATGCTCGGGATGATGTGTTCGATTATATCGAGATGTTTTACAACCCAAAACGACGCCACAGTTTCAACAATCAGCTGTCACCGGTAGAGTTTGAAAAGCGTTACGCAGCGAGCCTGGAGAGTGTCTAGAAAACCCGGGGCGATTCAT
>NZ_JACARK010000055.1:0-5014 GCF_013386655.1 Pseudomonas sp. K5002
CAGCAACGGATATGTACACCTTCAGGCCCGACTCCGCAGCCACTGCATAAACCCCTTCTTAACCGGCACCACAGGCGCCTCCTGCGTCAAACTCTGAGCCGCATGCAACCTGAAATCCAGCAGGCTTTTCATAGCCTCACTGATGTCATGCCGAGCATCCAGACAAGGCTTCAGATACTCCTTCTCAATCCGATACAACGTACAAAACGTCTTCGCCGAAAAGTCCGCAGGCACACCCTGCTCCGAAAGAATCCCGGCCTCACCAATCACCTCCCCAGGCCCCATCCGCCCCGCTTCAAACTTGTGTCCGGCCTTGGTCAGCATCACCGAAATCACCCCGGACTCGATGATAAAAAGATGATCACTCACCTCCCCCGCCGGCAAAATCATCTCCCCGGCGCGAAAGGTCTGCAGCGTCATGTTCTGGCTGAATGTCTCCTTCTCCTCCTGCCTCAACGTCGAGAAAATAGATGAGCTCTCCAACAACGCCCGAGCCCGGGAAACCGTCACCGGCGCATTACTCTCGGCAGCCGACAACAAGCTCACCCCCGCCGCCTGCAAATGCCGAAACGCCAAATCATAAAGCTGATTGCGCACCTCACGCTTGAGCGCCATGGCCGGCACAAACCCGCTGATCTCATACTCCACGCCACCACTGGCCGACGTCTTGAACGCCACGCTCGGCGCCGGCTTGGCCAACAACGGCCGACACCCCTGCATCGCCCGCTCCAGCGCATCCAGCACGGTTTGGGGCCGCGCATGGGGGCTGACCTGCAGGCTGACCGCCAAGCCAAACATATCTGCGGGACGTGAGAAGTTGATGATCTTGGCCTTGGCCGCCAACGAGTTGGGCACCACCGCCAGGCTGCCCTGGGAGGTTTGCAGTTGGGTGGCGCGCCAGTCGATGTCGATCACCCGGCCTTCGGTGCCGTCGATGGAGATCCAGTCATCCAGTTGGTAGGGTTTGGTGGTGTTGAGCACGATGCCGGAAAACACGTCGCTCAAGGTGCTTTGCAACGCCAGGCCGACGATGATTGCCACCGCGCCGGAAGTGGCCAGCACGCCCTTGACCGGCAGGTCGAGCACGTAGGCCATGGCGGCGATGATCGCGATCAGGAAGATCACCGCGCCCACCAGATCCTGCAACAGCCGCCCGGTGTGGCCGACCCGCTGCATCATCACCGCGCCGAGCAATACCGTGAGGGTGCGCGCCGCAAACAGCCACCAGCCGATCTGGAACGCCGTTGCCGCCAAATGCAGCGCCACGTTGTCGCCGAACGGCGCGACCTGCATCGGGTTCATGCCTTCGTTGAACAGCACGGCGCTGAACACCGCAAAGATCACCAGCCGCGCCGCCAGCTTCCAATTGGCGAAATCGGCAGAGATCAAACGCCATACGGCAATATCGATCAGTACCAGCGCCAAGGCACAGAACATCGGGTGATCGGAGATAAATGAGGGCATTCAGGCGACTCCAGGGCGAATGCCATGAAGATCGCATGAAATGCCTTTGGAGGGTATAGCGCCCTAGCGCTGCATCTGCCCGAATTGCCCGGACTGATAGTCGGCAAACGCCTGGTGGATTTCCTGCTCGGTGTTCATCACAAACGGGCCGTGGCCGACGATGGGTTCGTCGATCGGCTCGCCGCTGAGCAACAGCACCATGGCGTCGTCGCTGGACTCGAGGCGCAGTTGCGTGCCATCGCGCTCGAACAGTGCCAACTGCCCTTCCCGCGCCACTTCAGTGCCGTTGATCCGCACCGTGCCGCGCAACACCACCAGCGCGGTGTTGCGCCCGGCGTGCAGGTCCAGCGTCACAGAGCGGCCGGCTTTGAGGCGCATGTCCCACACGTCGATCGGTGTGAAGGTGCGAGCCGGGCCTTTGACCCCGTCGAACTCGCCCGCGATCAAGCGCAGGCTGCCGGCGTGGTCGGCCAGGGGCAGCGTCGGAATATCGCCATCGAGGATGGTCTGGTAACCGGCATCGGTCATTTTGTCCCTGGCCGGCAGGTTGACCCACAACTGGACCATTTCCAGGGCGCCGCCGCTGCGGGCGAACGCCTCGGAGTGAAACTCCTCGTGAATGATGCCCCTGGCGGCTGTCATCCATTGCACATCGCCCGGGCCGATGGTGCCGCCGGCGCCGGTGGAATCGCGGTGCTCGACTTCGCCCTTGTAGACGATGGTCACGGTTTCAAAACCGCGATGGGGATGCTGGCCCACGCCGCGACGTTGCTCGGTCGGGGTGAATGCCGCAGGACCGGCGTGATCCAGCAACAGGAACGGGCTGATCTGCTTGCCCATGGTGTCGTAGGAAAACAGCGTGCGAACCGGAAAGCCGTCGCCGACCCAATGGCCGCGTGGGCTGGTGTAGATGCCGATGATCTTTTTCATATGTGTCTCCAGTAATGGATACACCTTAAATCCGATACCAATTCCGCGCTAGACGGCAAAATCGGCCCTGATCGTCCCACCAGTGGAACAAAGACTCGGGGCTGGATTATTTTATATTTCGACCATAATATGGCGACAAATATTACAAGCGTAATTTTTAGCTCACCCCGCCCCACGGAGCCCGACATGAACCCTCTCCCCCTGCGTCTTCTCACCCCCCTGGCCCTGCTGGCGGTACTCAGTGGCTGCAACAACAAGGCCGACCCCGTCGCCGAAGCGCCCCTGCCCCGCCCGGTGCTGGCCGCCAAGGTCGAAGCCGCCGGCAGCCAGCAAAGCGCCTACACCGGCGTAGTGGCCGCGCGCACGGAAAGTGACCTGGGGTTTCGGGTCAGCGGCAAGGTGATCGAGCGCAAGGTTGATCCCGGCCAGCACGTCAACCGTGGCGACACTTTGCTGGTGCTGGATATCGGCGACATCCTGCTGCCGTTCAAGACCTACACCCGGGAGAAAATCACCCTGGAGATCGAGAAGGGCTTCATCACCAGAATCCACGGTGGTTTCGAGGCCGAATACCTGCGCGACTACATGAAATACTTCAACGACCCCGAGGTATATGGCATCTCCCACATCGGCTGGGGCCTGCAGCCACGGGCGCAATGGACGGCCATGGGCCTGCACGACAAGAACGACGGCATGTGCATGGACGCCCGCGCGTTCTACGGCAACTTCCTGTTCTCCACCGGCCCGAACACCGAAGTCGGCGGCACCCGCAAGACCCCGTGCCACATGGACATCCCGCTGCGCAATTGCGACGTCTACCTCGATGATGAGGCCGTAGTCATCGCCGGCGACGTCGTAGCCCCCAAGGCCTCCCTGGCCCACTAAACATCCAATGTGGGAGCGGGCTTGCTCGCGAATGCGGTACGTCAGTCACACATGCGCCACCTGACACACCGCATTCGCGAGCAAGCCCGCTCCCACATTTCAACCGCGTTCCGGCAATGAGATCCTTGAGTCATTTCCACAACCCCGCCATCATGCCACCCCATCGACCACCGCCTTCCCGAGCCCGCCGTGCCTGATTCCTACGTTTTCTCCGAACAAGTCGGCCACCTGCTGCGCAAGGCCTACCAGCGTCACCTGGCGATCTTCCAGCAGAATGTCGGCGACTCGCAGCTCACCGCCGTGCAGTTCGTCACCCTGTGCGCCCTGCGCGATCACGGTGCAAGTTCGCTCACCGAACTGGTCAAGGCCACCGCCGTCGACCAGGCGACCATCCGTGGCATCGTCGAACGCCTCAAGGCCCGCGAACTGATCACCCTCGAACCCGACCCGCAGGACAAACGCAAAGTCGTGGTCAACCTATCCGACTCCGGCGCCGCCCTGGTGCAGCAAACCGTGCCCTGCGCCGCCACCATCACCGAACTGACCCTGAGCAACCTAAACCCCGCCGAACGCGTCGCCGTACTCTTCCTGCTACGCAAAATGATCGAAGACCCCCAAACCTGACCCCGATCCCCTGTGGTGAGGAAGCTTGCTCCCGCCGGACTGCGCAGCAGGCCCATCTTTTGGGGTCGCTTCGCAACCCAGCGGGAGCAAGCTCCCTCGCCACAGCTATTCATCCATCTTCTGGCACCGTTTTTGCTCTACGTTGATGTAGTAACCACTTCACCCGTCAAGTGTGTCGCGAGACCCCAGGTACGCGACGCTTTTTTTTGACTGTTTGATGTAGTGGACACTTCACCAAATCCAACGGGCGAAGCGAATGACCAGCCAGAACATCACGGTAACGCTTGAGGTCAACGGCCACACCAGCGAAGTCAGCGCAATGGCTGACACCCCGCTGTTGTTGATTCTGCGCAATGACCTGCAACTCAACGGCCCCAAATACGGCTGCGGCCTGGGGGAGTGCGGCGCCTGCACGGTGATCATCGACGGCGTGGCTGCACGCTCCTGCGTCTTCCCCCTGTCGGGTGCCGTGGGCCGCAACATCGTCACCCTCGAAGGCCTCGGCACCCGCCAGACCCCGCACCCGGTGCAGCAGGCCTTCATCGATGAACAGGCCGCCCAGTGCGGCTACTGCCTCAACGGCATGATCATGACCGCCAAGGCCTTGCTCGACCGCAATCCCAACCCCAGCGAAGCCGAGGTGCGCAGCGAACTGTCTGGCAACCTCTGCCGCTGTGGCACCCATATCGAAATCCTCCGCGCGGTGCTGCGTGCCGCCCGCCAAACGCCTTGAACGTGGATCGATGACCATGACTGACGCAATCCCTTCCCGCGACCAATGGCTGGCCAAGGCCGGCGTCCTGCTGATCGTCGACGATGTGCTGCCACCTTCGGGGCCGGTGGCCAAAGGCGGCACACCGACGGTCAAGCCCAAGGAGCTGGGGCTGTTTATCGCAGTGAACGATGATGGGCTGGTGTACGCCTTCAACGGGCACGTGGACCTGGGCACCGGCATTCGCACCTCCCTGGCGCAGATCGTCGCTGAAGAACTGGACCTGACCATGGACCAGGTGCGCATGGTGCTGGGCGACACCGAGCGTGCGCCGAACCAGGGCGCGACCATTGCCAGCGCAACCTTGCAGATCTCCGCGATTCCGCTGCGCAATGCCGC
>NZ_JACARK010000549.1:0-8362 GCF_013386655.1 Pseudomonas sp. K5002
TCCGGCTCGGGCAAATCCACCCTTGGCCAGGCGATCCTGCGGTTGATCGACGCCCAAGGCAGCATTCGCTTCCAGGGCCAGGCCCTCGACGCACTCAAAGGCAAGGCCCTGCGTCCCTGGCGGCGCAAACTACAGGTGGTGTTTCAAGACCCGTTCGGCAGCCTCAGTCCGCGCATGAGCGTGCAGCAAATCATCGAAGAAGGCCTGCGCGTACACACGGACCTCAATGCTTGCGCGCGCGAAGCTCAAGTGATTGCCGTGTTGCGCGACGTCGGACTCGACCCCGATACGCGCCATCGCTTCCCCCACGAATTCTCCGGCGGCCAGCGCCAACGAATCGCGATCGCCCGCGCACTGGTGATCAAGCCGGATTTGATATTGCTCGACGAACCCACCTCAGCTCTCGACCGCACTGTGCAAAAGCAGGTGGTGAGTTTGCTGCGCAGGTTGCAGGAGGAGCATGGGCTGACCTACTTGTTTATCAGCCACGACCTGGCGGTGGTAAGGGCGTTGGCTCACGACTTGATCGTGGTGAAGGATGGCGTGGTCGTGGAGGCGGGGAGTACCGAGCAATTGTTCGACGCGCCGGAGCATGCCTATACGCGGGATTTGCTGGTAGCGTCGTCGTTGAGGAATCGCGAGTAGTACAGCCTAGTGGGTGCTGATCTCACGCTTTACCGTCTGCAGTGCTTCTGCCAACAACCAGTCCCGGAACGTCGTCAGTTTGGGCAGGCTGGCGCACTCAGGCCGATAAATGACGTAGTAGGCCAGCTCCGAGTGTTCGGCGTAATGGCGGTCGGGTCTTTTTCGTCGGGTGGGTTGCTGTCGGCTTATGGCTGGAACACAGTGCTGTAGGTTTCGTTTTTACCGCTGGTGTTGGCTGTCGTCGCGCTGGCACTGACTGTCCCCAAGTACATGGCCGGTCGGTTTGATCTGAAAGGGCAAGGTGCGTTAGCCACTCGAGCGCATTTCCTGCTCAAGCAAATCCCGGGCGCTATACGTCATTTAACAAGTGGGCGATGCCAGATGTTCACAAGCTGCTCGTAAGCCCACTCCGCTGGGCTCAATGCGCTCAAAATGAATGTGCTTGTTCATCGATTAATGTTCATGGACGAGGTTTTCCGCTCGTCTGGTCGATCCGACCTTTGGCAGCTACTTAAGCGGTGGCTGGCGGCGAGGGCCTGAACGGCGGCCCTTTTGTCTAACGTGTGAATCGCCCCGGGTTTCATAGACACCTCTTTGCCTTAAACTGAGGCCAATTAGGAGGTGCCATGAGCAACCCGCGTTACTCCGAAGAATTCAAAATCCAAGCAGTCAATCAAGTGACCGAAAAGAAGCTGCCTGTCGCTGAGGTAGCCGCCCGTCTCGGCGTGTCGACGCATAGCCTCTATGCCTGGATAAAGCGCTACAGCAAACCCCAAGAAGAACGGCAGCAGGATGATGATCAGCACGCTGAACTGCGTCGCCTGAGAGCGGAACTTAAGCGCGTCACTGAAGAGCGAGACATATTAAAAAGGCCGCCGCGTACTTTGCCAAGGAGTGCGGTTGAAGTACGCCTTTATCAAGCAGCGAGCGGGCGACTATTCGATTCGACGGCTTTGCCTGACGCTGAAAGTCCATCCCAGTGGTTATTACGCTTGGTTGTCTGAACCGCAATCTGCACGTGCTAAAGACGATCAACGATCACTGGGTTTGATCAAGCATTCGTGGCTGGAAAGCGGTGGCGTTTATGGCTATCGAAAAATCCATGACGATCTGCGCGAGGTCGGTGAGGATTGTGGTCGGCATCGTGTGGCGAGGCTGATGCGTCTTGAAGGTCTGCGCTCTCAGACAGGGTACCGACTCCGCCCTGGCAAGTACGGCGATAAGCCAGCGGTCGCTTCACCCAATTTACTGAAGCGCCAGTTCGATGTCGTAGAATCCAACAAAGTTTGGGTCACCGATATCACCTACATTCGCACGTATGAAGGCTGGCTGTATTTGGCGGTGGTGCTGGATCTGTTTTCTCGTCAGGTCGTCGGCTGGTCAATGAAGTCGCAGATGACCAGTGATTTGGCCATTGATGCGTTATTGATGGCGGTTTGGAGGCGTAAACCGAACCAGGAGGTGATGGTTCACTACGACCAAGGTAGCCAGTACAGCAGCTATGATTGGCGCAGCTTTTTGAAGGCAAACAATTTGGTTGCCAGCATGAGTCGCCGAGGCAACTGTCATGACAACGCCGTGGCCGAGAGCTTTTTCCAGCTTCTGAAACGGAACGGATCAAGCGGAGAATCTACACCACGCAGGAAGACGCTCGTAGTGATGTGTTCGATTACATCGAGATGTTCTACAACGTAAAACGCCGCCATGGTTTCAACAATCAGCTGTCACCGGTAGAGTTTAAAAAGCGTTACGCAATGAGCTTGCAAGGTGTCTAGAGAATCCGGGGCGATTCACAGTGCCTCATATTCTCGCGTGGCCATTTCCTTTGAAAGTTCGCGCAAAAATTCCGCCTCGCTTTGCAGCAGCGTGACGATATTTAGGACATTACTGGCTTCGGCCGCGGTCAACTTGCGCAATAGACTCAGCAAGTCAACGGCGCAGGCTTCGTTAACGGAGGCTGACTCTATCAGCCTTAGTTGCCGTTTTTGAATCTCGTGCAAAGGATCCATCATTCAAACCTTGGGAGCGGTTGAGTTAGTCTTTAGCTGACAAGACCGATTTTCAGGGGGGCAGGGCGGTGAATCACATCAGACTGCTCTTAATTCACAGACCCGAATCTCAATCTGCCGCGGGAGGGACGGGCGGGTCGAAAACGGGATGGCTGAAGCTCGTGGAGCGAAACCCATGAAGCAGTGCCTGTAAGGTCGTGGCGCAGGTTGGGTCGCTCCATGGCGTGGCAGTCCTGAGAAGGGCCTCCAGCTGTCCCGCTTGGCGGGCCACATCTGGCCATTCGATACTGAGTGCTGCGCCGTGTAGACGGTGGGCTGCGTGGAGGGCCGGTTCCAGGTTGCGCAGAACCATCCCTTCAAGTAGCGCCAGTAGGTCCCGTTCCAATGCTTCAAGGATCTGCTGGTGACCCACAGGTTGCCGTAGGGCGAAGGGGTGTGGCAGTAAAGTCAGGGTCACGCCGCACCATAACTCGATTGCATCCTGCAACTTGCCAAGGCTGATCGGCTTGCTGAGGATGCCATCCATGCCGGCATCAAAGCATCGGGCGACATGCTGGTTGCCCGTAGAGGCGGAGATCGCAATGATGGGGCAGCGCGTTTGCGCGGCATCCTGTTCGATCATGCGGAACAGGCGCGTCAGCGAATAGCCGTCCTGGTCCGGTAGGTCACAGTCCATCAAGATCAGGTCATAGGTGCCTTGTTCGAAGCAATCCACGGCCTGGGCGCCGTCCCTGGCGATCACCGGCGTGCAGCCGAAGCCCTCGATCTGTGCCTGCAATACCGCCTGGTTGGCGACGGTGTCCTCCACGACCAGAATGCGCAAGGGCTTTGGTGCGGATGTCGCTGACCAGTTCGTGGCGGGGAGCACGGTTTCAGCCTCTGTCGAGTCGGGCGGTGCCAACTCCGCGGTCAGCGACAATTCAACGCGCGTTCCCTTGCCCAGCGAGCTGTCCAGCGTGAGGGTGCCGCCCATGAGTTTAAGCAGGTCGCGACAGATGACCAGCCCCAGGCCTGTGCCACCTGAGCGCTTATAGGATTGTGCTCCCTGGCTGTAAGGCTGGAACAGGCGCACTTGGCTTTCCGGGCTCAGACCGATTCCGGTATCAGTGACGGTCAACCGCAACTGTTTGTTGCGCGACGAAGGCAGGTCACTGATCGCATAGGCAACTTCCACACCGCCGATTTCGGTGAACTTGATGGCATTGGACAGCAGGTTGTGCAGCACCTGCCCAATGCGGGCGCTGTCGAGCATCAACAGTGGCAGGTGGGATTCGCCATCGACGCTGATTGATAAATGCTTCTCCCGGGCCCGCAAGCGATGCAGGTCAACGATGTTATTCACCAGGGTGCCGAGGTTCACCGGCTCGTATTCGAGCTTGACCTGCCCGGCATCAAGCTTGGAAATATCCAGTACGTCATTGAGCAGCCTCAACAACGATTGCGCGCCGTGGTTGGCCAGGTCGGCAAAGTGCTGTTGCTGCTTGTCCAGCGGTGTGTTACGCAACAGTTCGACGGCCGCCACCACCGCATTCATCGGCGAGCGGATTTCATGGCTCATGACCGCCAGGAACATCGCCTTTTCCCGCTCGTTGCGCTCGGCACGCTGGCGCATGCGCTGGGTTTGGTAAATCGTGATGAGCAATAGCACTACCACCAGGACAATTAACGCGATCTCATGAGGGTAGTGGGACACAACTTCCCTTATCGTCAGGTCCTGGGTGGCATGTTCGCGCAGCCAATTGGCGTGCAGGACGCGAACTTCGTCAGGGGTGACCGAATCGAGCGTCTTCTGGATGATTGAGTGCAATAAAGGCTCGTTTTTCCGAGTGCCCATGCCAATTTGCGACGCCATACCGGTGAGCACCCCGGATATCTGCAATTGGCCCTGGAACTGGCGATAGAGGAACGGCAGCAGATAGGCTTCAGTGGCCACCGCAGCATCGGCGGTGCCTTCGGCAACTTGCTGCAGCATCGTCAGGGCGCTGCCGCCGATGATCAATTTCGCCCCAGGTGCCTTCGTCGCGAGGAAATCTTTGTATCGATCGAAGGAGGGCAGGGTCACGGTCAGCTGGTCCAGCTGTTCAGCCTCGAAAAGAGGCGGGCGTCCGATGCGGGTGATGATGACCGTAGTGGTATTCAAATAGGCTGAAGTTAGCAGGAGTCGGGGGTCTTTAACACCGGGCCCATTAAGCCTGAAGGTGGAGATAAGGTCTGCTTGTCCAGTTGTCAGGAGCTCTATGCGCTCTTGAATCGAGTGAGCTGCAACATAGTCGATCTTCATGCCGGTCTTGTCTGCAATCAGCTGCAAATACTCAGCCGACAGCCCTTTGAGGCGACCGTTCTCCACGTATTCGATAGGGGAAAGACTGCCCACTACGGCGACACGCAATACCGGATGATGTTCGATCCAGACTCTTTCCTCGACGCTTAAATCAGGTCCGGGAGGCCGCGCGCCGGCGTTAGCCCATGTTGCGGCCATCAACAGGCACAGGCTGGTGCCCCAACGAACGCGGTTCCTCGTCATCATGTCTAGTCCAGGGTTTTCATGATCTTGAACAAGCCGTTGTTAGAGGTGACCCCAAGCTTGCGAAAAGCGGTGGCCTTCTGCGTACTGATGGTCTTGATGCTGCGATTGAATTTCTCGGCGATCTCCGTCACGGTCATGCCTTCCAGATAGCAGCGGATCACTTCCTGCTCCCGCGCCGACAAGGCCGCGCGCTGCAAGGCGTTATCACTGATCGATATTTGTGTCGATTCGTCTGGCCTGGCCGCATCGGCCACTTGGTAAGACATATCGGCACTCAAGTAAATGGCGCCCGAAGCAACGGTACGGATCGCCTTCACCAGGCTTCCCAGCCCCTCATCTTTGCCTACAAAACCGCGCGCTCCTACACGCAAGGCAAGCGAGACGGTAGCCGACTCATGATGGCTTGATAGCACCAGAATACGACAGTCAGGGAAGCGGCTTCGCAAGGCGCGAATCAGGGATACGCCGTCGAGTTCATCCCGTCCCAGAGCAAAGTCCAGCAGCAAGACGTTGGCGGGCATCGTCGCCATGCCGCGTATCAGTTCGCGACTGGTTTCATAGACGCCAACAATCTCGATGGATAACTCTTCGGCGAGGTGGCTGACAAGGCCGTGGCGTACCACTGCATGATCATCAAGGATCGCTATGCGTATGGTTTTCATGGATGCCAATGGACACTCGAAAGTAGCCGGATAACTAATTGATTAAAGACCATCTCTCAATTCGGCTCCAGCAGGGGTGAAGATACCGTTTAACCACGCCGTGATTGTTTCAGCACACGCGAGGCAATGTTTGCAGGAACAATGGACGTAAGCGCATCCCTAGGCGGTGATCATGCTCAGGAATACATCGCTCTCCATGGGCCGGGCCAGAGCGAAACCCTGCCCGGTGTTGCAGCCCAGCCTGCTCAGCAACTCGATGCTCTCGGTATCTTCAATACCTTCGGTGATCAAGTTGATATTGAACAACTGCGCCAGAGCGACGATCCCCGAGATGATTTCTGAAGAGTGGGCAAACTGGCCCACCGCACGCACCAGGGCTCCGTCAATCTTCATCTCGTCGAATGGCATGCGTGACAGCAAGGACAACGTCGCGGCGCCGGCACCGAAGTCGTCCAGGGACACCGGAAAGCCTTTGGCGCGCAAAGCAGTGATCGAGGCTGAAAGGGCCAGCTCGCTGTCGGGCGCCAAGTCTTCGGTCAGCTCGATCTTGAGGCGTTTGCAAGGCAACCCCGCCCGATGCATCTTTTGCGCAAGTCTCGTGGCCAGGCCATGGGCGCAGAGCGTGCGTGCCGAAGCGTTGATGGCGATGGGGATATCAATGCCTCCACGGTTTAACTTGCCCAGGGTGTCGATCACAGTCTTCTCGATAAAGCTGAACAACAACAGATCCAGCCCGAGCTGGTTGATCATCGGGATCAGGACCGAGGGTGGCACATCCCCATGCCGTGGATGGTGCCAGCGGATCAGGGCTTCCGCGCCGACGACCTCTCGTGTCGCCAGGTCATATTGGGGCTGGTAGACCACTCTTAATCCTTCGCCGGTGGCGAGGGCCGCCACCACCTCATCGTCATTGAGCAGTTGCTCCAGTTTTTCCTCATGTGGACTGCGCGGTGCCGGATGGGCGGTATGCGCCAATTGACTGATCACTGCCAAGAGTTTCTCGGGTTGTTGCTCCACCGCGATCTCTACCCGGATACCTGAAGCCCTGGCCAGGCGCGCATGGGAAGCCAGCGCTGCCGTCGAGACGCCATTGAGAGTGTGCGTCCAGCCCTGCTCAAGGCCTGCGGTCAGTAAGCCGGGGGGGAGCGCATGCTCGGATTGTGGCTGTGCGGTCCAGACTATATGCGGAATGCTGTGTAGCAGCCCGGAAGCATTCAGGTCGCTGACACAGCACGGCAACATCAAGCTGTCGACATGGTCGGCATGAACCTGCGCGACGATGATGTCGACAGGTTGCTTGCGCAGGCGCGTCATCAACTCGCTCAACGAATCGATGTGTTCGATAAGAAAAAGGGGGCTCCCGTTGAGCAGCGTGGCTACGCGGTGGGCGTACTGCTCGTCACTGGCCAGGATGACCAGGCTTTGCAGGGCGCGCTCGGAGGGAACGATGACTTGGGCTGCCATCAGCTGATGCTCAGTGGTTGTGGTGAGGTCACATTTGAGCAAAGGCGATGTGAGAGAAATATAAGACTGGGACTAAATCGCGGCTGGACCCCTTTCTGGGGCCCGGCTTGTGCTGATCCGAAATTTAAGAGCAGTCCGATATCGGCATTGGCGAGCGCTCGACAGAATTCACCCCGATTCATGGCGGCTCGCAGCATGTGCGGGCATTACAGAACGAGTGCACGCACGCTGTCGCCAACAGCTGTTGCTTCTGCGCTTCAATGCCACTTCGTGAGGCCTCATACCTGACGATGTGTGTGCTACAGGGTGAGTTATTGTGAAAGTCACGTCGCGTTCAGTCTTGCCGTTTGCGTTCCTGCGATCAGCCCCGCTTAATCCAATTCGCCACGGGGTTCGCATGCGTTATTGTCATGCGCCTGATGCTTGTCAGTCCCGACACCGTCAACTGGATTGGGCGATATGGGGGGTGATGACCCTGACCGGCATAACGGCATTGCTGAGTGCAACTGCCCATGCCGGCAATGGTGTGCACATCAACGCGAATGCGGACGGCCAGTGCGTAAGTTTGAATGACCCGCAGAACAACGATGGCAATGCCGCGACGTATCTTGCGCAAAACCTGATCTTCAAGGATCAGGCCGGGGGCAAGTGCAATTCCGCGACTAAAGGTTCGCAGACCGATTCGGTACTGTTTTACCGTCCAGGGGGCGTTTCTGGCGTAGGGGCGACCTCTCTGACCCTGGGTGGCGAACTGTTCGTCAACAGCGGCCGGGTTATCCTCGGGCAGCCCGGCGGCAATATGGCGATTGGTAACGAGAGCACTCAAGCCAACGCCGACGGGGCTGCCATTGGTCATGGGGCCCAAGGCCTCGGCCGCTGGGGCATGGCGGCGGGGTTCCAGGCCAAGTCCCTGGCTGACTATGCCCACGCATTTGGTTATAACGCCCAGGCCTCGAATCAGTACGCCACGGCTATCGGCGCAAATACGACGGCGGCGGGAGAACGGGCCACGGCTGTGGGCGCCGGTGCATCGGCCAGTGGCGGCGGGGCTTTTG
>NZ_JACARK010000550.1:0-12265 GCF_013386655.1 Pseudomonas sp. K5002
GCCAGCCTGGTCCACGCCGAAGACTGGCCGGCGCCGATCAAGAACATCGAGGCCAAGGGGGCCAAGATCATCGGCAAGTTCGATGCGCCCAGCGGCCTCACGGGTTATGCGGCGCAATACCAGAACCGCGGCATGGCGCTGTACCTGACCGCAGACGGCAAAAGCGTGATCGCCGGCAACCTGTACGACGCCGACGGCAATGACCTGAGCACCGCGCCGCTGGAGAAACTGGTGTATGCGCCGATGGCCAAGGAAGTCTGGGCCAAGATGGAACACAGCAACTGGATCCAGGACGGCAACAAGGACGCGCCGCGCATCGTGTACCTGTTCAGCGACCCAAACTGCCCGTACTGCAACATGTTCTGGGAACAGGCACGGCCGTGGGTGAAGTCGGGCAAGGTGCAGTTGCGGCACATCATGGTGGGGATTATCCGTGAAGACAGCCCGGGCAAGTCGGCCGCGCTGTTTGCCGCCAAGGACCCGCAACAGGCCTTGGAAGCCCATGAGTCGGCCGGTAAAGGCAGCAAGTTGCAGGCGCTGGAGAAGATCCCGGCGGATATCCAGGCCAAGCTTGATTCGAATATGAAGCTGATGGACGAACTGGAGTTGTCGGCCACGCCGGCAATTTTCTATCTGGATGACAAGGGTGGGTTGCAGCAACAGCAAGGAGCGCCGTCGCCGGATAAGCTGGTGAAGATTCTCGGTCCGAAATAATCAGCCCTAGCCTGTAAAGACAATGCCCGCATCGAAGCGGGCATTGTCTTTTCAGCGCGGATTAAATCCCCTCGACCAGGAAATCATCCATGTACCAATCGTTGCCGCTCGTAGCGCCTTCATGGCTATAGATTTCCAGCAGCACGGGAGCGATGGTTGGCGTAAAGGTGAAGCTCAGTGTGTGCCAGTTCAGGTCAACCAACTCTTCCACCGGTGTTTGTTGAATGGAGTCTTTGCGCAACGATAACTTGGGCGTCGCGAACGCAACGCTGTACCGTCGAACCCGTACAGAAAACCGGTAAGTAAAACCGCTCTCCAAATCCAAGAAGCGCCGCTGCAGGATCGGGCCGAAACTGTTATTGGTAAATGTGAAATTCCTGACTGCGTAATCGGGCTTGCCGTCAGGTCCCGTCCCCATATATTCAATGCTGATATCCCTGGCATCGGGTGCGCCTGACCCTACGGTCCATAAACCCAAGGTCTGATCGTTGAAATCCGTCAGGTCTCTGTACTGCTTGCGCAACAGCAACATCAGCACAGGGAACACAATTGCTTCGCTCACATGGGAGCTGCCGTCCGCCGTAACCTTGAACACGATGTTCAATACGGACCTGTGGCGAAACTTTTCCAGTTCCTCACGAGGCAGAACGTGCGACAACCCATGGTTTGCCTGCTCTTGCGTGATCGGCTCATTGACCAGCAGCTTGAGGGTATGGGACGACCCGTCGAGCAAGGTTCCCGTACATTCCAGCCAGCCCTTTTGCCCCGCCAGGATGAACCACCAGGCTTGCAGCGTAATCTCGGCATCCCCGGTAAAGGTGCGCAAGTCCAGTGTCCCCTGGCCACCGGGCAATTGAGTGGCCTGCGGCACCTCTGGCGCAGGCAAACGCTGCGGGACACTGATCTGTAGCTCCAGGTCAGCTGACGTGACGTGCTTGCATGCGCTCGCGACGCTGTAACTGACGGGCACTGTTTTGCCGCTTCCAGCGATTACAGCCTCGCGGGGAATGGTGAAGTCAACGTACTTCGGATCAGTGTTACCCGGCTTGGGTGGCAACGGCAGGCAACTACCGTCCGATTGTGTCCAACACACGCTGATCTCGTCATGAGCACTGATGTGGTCATATTCCACCCGTGCCGTCACGCCATCACGGCCATTCCATACCGTCAACTGCGAGCCCACGGCCTCCCGAATGGTCAAGGGTTTCAGGACCAGGTCTTCCTGATGAATATCCAGGTGCAGCACAGGAAACGGCTCGGCGCTGGCCCTGTCGGACCGGCCATCGAAGTTCACCGCAAAATGCACGTCAAAGCGGCTGCAATCGGCCAGCTTTTGCAGGTCGCGCCGGGACAGCAGCGTACTGACGCCCTCCTGCAGCCATTGCTCGGAGAGCGGCTCGCCGCCCAGCACATCGAAGCGATAAGGCGCGCCATCTTCCCGCTCACCGGTTACCCACATCCAGCAGGGCTGCCCCAAGGCGCCGTAGGCATAGGCCGCCACCGTCAGTTGCGCGTCCCCCTGGAACGTATTGAGGTCCAGCGTACTGCCCGTGGCCTGTTCCACCTGCGGCTTGGGCAGGCCGGAGATATTCAGGATTTTTACCGGTCGCGGCAGCGCCGACCAGGTTTGCCCTTCCCGTCGGACGGTGTAGCGGACCGACACCTGCTTATTGAAATTGGCGCTGATGGCTGACGCCGGCACATTAAAATCAACAACGTCCCGATTGTCGGCCTGCTTGCACTCGAGTACCGGAGTGCCTGCCCCGGCAGTCCCTTCCCAGAAGGCGCAAACCCAGTCGCAAGGGCACATATGCTCATAGCTGACCCGGATGGTCGCACCGTCCTGGGTATTGACCGGATTCAATACGAGATTTTCAGGTGTGATTTGCGTGGCTTCCACCACCGTGGGCGCTACGAGATCCAAATGAGGCTCGATGAGCAACGTCAACACCAAACCAGAAATCAGCCGATACACCGGCCTGGAATCCGCACGCGGCAAAAACTCAACGTAGAACGCAATATAAAGCTCACTGTCATGCTTGAGCGTGGCTAGTTCGGCACGGGACAACTTTCGGGTCCAGCCATGGCGCACGTCCTCCTCTGTTACCGGTGCATTTTCATAAGGGTAGAGACTGGCCTTGGACCCATCAGGGTAAATCCCCCCGATATAGACCTGAGCCACTTGAACCGGGTCGATGAACGGCCAGGCGTCGACATGCAGAACCGGGTCTTCACCGCACAACAAGGACAGGTCCAGAACACCGCCTGAGGCTTGAAAGATCTGCAGTTGCGGCAAATTGGACGGCAGCTTGATGAATACGTCGGCAACGGGGGAAGGATGTTCCTCGTCATCGCGGGTAACGACATAGGAAAACAGCGCGAAGTTATCAATGCGCAGCCCTACGTAATACGGGGGTACGTGGAACTCGACCGAGCCCGCTTCGACGCCATCCTGGGAGGCAATCGGCGCGTATTCCCCCGGTGTCGACTCCCAGCGCAACACAATACTGTCGGTGCTGAGCATCCCTTCGTAGAACACCCGGACAGTAGCCCCCTCCAGCAACTGGAGCGGGTCAACCCGGGGCTCTCCCTCGGCCTCGATCAACTGTGGCTTGGGCAGGTCAAGGGTCAACGGTGATGACTTGGGCATGATAGAACTCCATTTCAGCGAGTGATGGTGTTGCCCATCACACGCCGAAATGCCCCCCTTGCCTACTGTCAGAATTCACAGTTCGAACCTTAACAACCGCGCCACCCGACGAGTGGCGCGTTGCGCTCCGAGTTAAAAACCCTCCAGCTCCGCCATCAAATCACTCAACCGATCCACCTTCTCGGCGCTGATCTCATTCGCCGCCAGCCCGTCGATATACCCCGCCAACGCCTCCACCGTGCTGCACTCGAACATCGCCCGCAACGGCACATCCCGCTGCAGCGTCTTCTGCACCCGTGAAGCTATCTGCGTGGCCAGCAACGAATGCCCGCCCAGTTCGAAGAAGTTGTCCTGCACGCCGACGCGCTCGACCTTGAGCACCTCGGCCCAGATCCCGGCCAGCGTCTGCTCCAGCTCATTGCGCGGCGCCAGATATTCCTGGCTGTGCAACTGGCCGATCTCCAGTGCCGGCAAGGCCTTGCGGTCCAGCTTGCCGTTGGCGTTCAGCGGCAACCGGTCGAGCCACAACCAATGCAACGGCACCATGTATTCCGGCAGCTCGGCCCGCAGGCGTTGCTTGATGCGATCGAGGCGCTCACCCGGGTTGAGCTGCGCATCCGCCGCCACCAGGTAGCCCACCAGATGCTTGCCGTTGACGCCCTCCTGCACGCCCACCGCCGCATCCCGCACTTCAGGCTGCTCATGCAGGCGCGCTTCGATTTCACCCAGCTCGATCCGGTAACCGCGAATCTTCACCTGATGGTCGATGCGCCCGACGTACTCCAACACACCGTCGCTGCGACGGCGGGCCAAATCCCCTGTTCGATACAACCGGTCCGCACCCAATGGATTCGGCACAAACGCTTGCGCCGTGCGCAGCGGATCGCTGACATAACCACGACCCACGCCGGTCCCGGCCACGCACAACTCGCCGACGGCGCCTTGAGGCACCAGTTCCAGCGCACCGTCCAGCAGGTACAACCGGTTATTGTCGGTCGGCGTACCAATCGGCAGATAAGTGCCACGGGTCGACGCCAGGTCGACGCGGAAGAACGCCACGTCGTCCGAACATTCCGCCGGGCCATACGCGTTGACCAGGCCAATCTGCGGATAACGCAGCAACCACTGGTGCGCCAGTTCCGGCGGCATCGCTTCACCCGTCGGCAGCATCCAGCGCAAGCCATCCAGGCTCATGCGGTCTTGGGCGAGCATGCCCTGGATCAGTGACGGCACGCTTTCCAGCACGGTAATGCCCTGGGCCTGGACGTGAGCGAGCAAGCCTTGCGGATCATGGGCAATGGTATTTGGCACAATGTCCACCCTCGCCCCGAACAGCGGCGCCGCGAGGAACTGCCACACCGAGATATCGAAACTTTGCGAGGCGGTCTGGGCGATCACATCGTGCTCAGTCAGTTGCAGATACGGCACCTTGCTCAACTGGTTATTGAGCATGCCGCGCTGTTCGACCATCACGCCCTTGGGCAGGCCAGTGGAGCCCGAGGTGTAGATCACGTAGGCCAGGTTATCCGGCGCGCTGTAGATGCCCGGGTTCTGCTCTGAACCCACCAGCTCCTCCCACACCAGCAGCCTCGGTCGCGAGCCACAGGCAAACTCTTCCAGCAACAGATCCGCCTGTTCCCGACAAGCCTCGGTGCACACCAGCAACGGCGTACGACTGAGGTCGATGATCCGGCTCAAGCGCTGGGTCGGCAGCCCCGGATCCAGCGGCAAGTAACCCGCGCCGGCCTTGAAGCTGCCGATGATCATGCCCAGCAAATCCAGATTACGTTCAGCCAGCAACGCCACCGGTTGGTCCAGCCCGACACCCGCGGCAATCAGCGCATGGCCCAGGCGGTTACTGCGCCGGTTCAGCTCAGAGTAGGTCCATTGCTGATCCAGGCAACTGGCGGCAATCCGCTGTGGATGCTGTGCCACCTGGGCTTCGAACAGCTCGATGTAACTGCGCTCCAGCGGATATTCATGCTCGCTCTGGTTGCAGCCGTCCACCAGGAACTCACGCTCCTGCTCGCCAATCAGCGGCAAGTCGGCCATGTCGCCATGGAAGCCCTGCACCAGCGCCAGCAGCAGCCGCTTGAATTCAGCGAGCATGCCTTGCACGGTGGTTTCATCGAAATAACGCTGGTCGTAGGACAGGTGCAAGCCCAGGTCATCGCCCGGGTAGCACACGGCCGTCAGCGGGAAGTTGGTGTGGGTGCGACCGGAATCCGAGGTGGCATTCAGGCTTTGCGCACGGTCCAGTACCGAGACTTCCACCGGGGCGTTCTCGAACACGAACAGGCTGTCGAACAGCGGCTGGCCTTTCGGCAGTTCGCTGTGCTCCTGGATGGTCACCAGCGGCAGGTACTCGTACTCGCGCAGTTGCATATTGCTGTCGAGCAGGCCGCTCAACCATTGGCGCACGCTGCACTGCTGATCGTCCTCCGGCAGCTTGACCCGCAAGGCGATACTGTTGATAAACAGCCCGACAGTGCGCTGCATCTCGGGCATTTCTACCGGGCGCCCGGCCACGGTGACGCCGAACAGCACGTCGCGATCGCCACTCAAGCGCCGCAGCACCAGGGCCCATGCCGCCTGGGCGAAGGTGTTCACCGTCAATTGATGAGCCTGGGCCAGCTCGCGCAATTGCGCGCCGTCGCGCACATCCAGGCGGGTGTAGCAGTCGCCCACCACCATGCCGCCGCTATGGCCGGCATGTTCCCGCAGGAACGGCCGGTCGCTCGGAATCGGTGTGGTGCGTTCGAACCCTTGCAGGTTCTGCTGCCACCACTGGCGCGCCTCGGCGAGGTTCTGGCGTTGCAGCCAGGCGATGTAATCGCGGTAACGCGGTGGCGTCGCCAGTTGCGCTTCGCGACCTTCGCCGAGGGCCATGTAGATGTCGAAGAAATCGTTCATCAGCAGCGAGCGGCACCAGGCATCGATCAGGATGTGGTGGTTGCTCATCATGAACCAGTAGCGGGCTTCGCCTACGCGGATCAGCCGCAGGTGGAAGGGCGCCTGGTTAAGCAGATCGAAACCGGCTTCACGCTCGCTTTTCAGCAACGCTTGCAGGCGCGGTTCCTGCTCGCTTTCCGGCTCCTGGCTCCAGTCGAGGTACTCGATCGGCGTGCTGCCGGGCTTGTGGATAACCTGCAACATGTCTTCGCCGACGTTCCAGCAGAACGAGGCGCGCAAGGCTTCATGACGGGCGATCACCGCCTGCCAGGCCTGGGCGAAACGCTCGGGGTCCAGGGCGCTGTTGATGCGGTAGCGGTCCTGCATGTAGTAGAGGCCGGTGCCCGGTTCCAGCAGGGTGTGCAGCAGCAAGCCTTCCTGCATCGGGGTCAGCGGGTACACGTCTTCGATGGCATTGGCCGGCACCGGCAGCGCATCGAGTTGCCCCTGGGTCAGGTGCGCCAGCGGGAAGTCCGATGGCGTGGCTTGCGCGGCCGGCAAGGTGCAGCAGTGTTCGATCAGTGCATGCAGCTCGCTGGCATAGCGGTCCACCAGTTGCTGCACGGTCGCGCTGTCGAACATCTCGCGGCTGAAGCCCCAGCTCATCGACAGTTCGCCGCCATAGACCTGGCCTTCAACCGTCAGCCAGTTGGCCAATGGTGCCGCCAGATCCTGTGCCACACCGCTGGTTTCGGCAGACGGCACAAACAAGGCCGCGTCGTCGAACTGACGGTCGAACTGGCCCAGGTAGTTGAAGGTGATCCGCGGTGGCGCCAGTGCCGCCAGCTCGGCGCGTACTGCCGGGGACGCCAGATGACGCAGCACGCCATAGCCCAGGCCTTTGTCCGGCACCGCGCGCAGTTGCTCCTTGATCGACTTGATCGAACCGTCGAGGTCATCGCGGGCGGTGAGGTTGACCGCGAACAGGCTGGTGAACCAACCCACGGTGCGACTCAGGTCGATGTCATCGAACAGGTCTTCGCGGCCATGGCCTTCAAGCTCGATCAGCGTGCCTGCCTGACCGCTCCAGCGACTGATGGTGCGGGCCAACGCGGTGAGCAGCAGGTCATTGACCTGCGTGCGGTACGCGGCGGGCGCCTGTTGCAGCAACTGACGGGTCCGTTCGGCGTCGAGTCGCCACTCGATTTTTTCACCCTGCGCATTTTGCAGGCTGGCGTCAGGT
The DNA here is from genome assembly GCF_013386655.1 of Pseudomonas sp. K5002. Classification (NCBI taxonomy): domain Bacteria; kingdom Pseudomonadati; phylum Pseudomonadota; class Gammaproteobacteria; order Pseudomonadales; family Pseudomonadaceae; genus Pseudomonas; species Pseudomonas sp. K5002. The sequence goes on from NZ_JACARK010000550.1 coordinate 7,500, forward strand.
CGGTCGCACGGCAGATCCTTCGCATCCTGATGCTGTGTTTTCCAGTACATCAGTTGTTCATCGAAGCGCTGCACTTGCTGTTCGAGCCGCGCAGTCCAGCCCTGGAATGCACTGGTTTTCGGCGGCAGCTCAATGCCGCCGCCTGCCGCCAATTGTTCGTAAGCCTGCTGCAGATCTTCCAGTAATACGCGCCAGGACACACCGTCGACCACCAGGTGGTGAACGATCAGCGCCAGCCTCTGGCTGCCATCGGCCAGCGTGACCAGCAAGGCTCGCAACAGCGGGCCGTTTTGCAGGTCAAGGCTGCGCTGCGCCTCGTTGCACAAGGTATTCAGGTGTTCCGCCGACTCGGCATCGCGTAGCCACAGATCAGCGCTGGCCACTGGAGCATCGTGTTTTTGCTGCCAGCCCTCGGTGCTTTCGGTAAAACGCAGGCGCAAGGCATCGTGGTGATTGATGATGTGCGTCAGCGCTGTATCGAGCCACTGCACATTCAAGGCCTCACGGGGAGTCAGCAGCAGCGATTGGTTCCAGTGTTCGCGCACCGACATCCCGCGGCTGAAGAAATGCTGCTGGATCGGCCCGAGCACGGCATCACCGCTCACCGGCCCCTGATCCACCGCCGAGCGTTTATCGAGGGTGGCGACCAGTGCCAGGCTGCGCACGGTCTGGTACTGGAACAGGTCACGCGGGCTGACGCGGATGCCGGCCTGCCGCGCACGGCTGACCACCTGGATGGAGATGATCGAATCGCCGCCCAGCTCGAAGAAGTTGTCTTCCAGGCCTACGCGCTCAAGACCGAGCACATCCTCCCAGATCGCCGCCAGGGCTTTTTGCAATGCATCCTGTGGCGCCACGAACGCTTGCTGCGGCGCAGCGTCCGGCAACGGCAAGGCCTTGCGGTCGAGCTTGCCGTTGGCGGTCACTGGCAATTTCACCAGCGGCATCAGGTGGGTGGGCACCATGTATTCCGGCAGGCTGTTCAACAGCCACGCCTTGAGCTCCGGTTGCCACGGCGTGGCAGGCTCGCCTCCCTCCAGCACCAGGTAAGCAACCAACTGTTTACCGCCCTGCACCAGCACCACGGCCTCGCGCACCAGCGGGTGTTGCATCAGGCGGGTCTCGATTTCACCCAGCTCGATACGCAGGCCGCGCAGCTTGACCTGATGATCGAGGCGGCCGAGGTATTCGATCACACCGTCGGCGCGCTGGCGCACCCGGTCGCCGGTCCGGTACAGCCGCGCACCGTCATTGAACGGGCACGGCACAAAACGCTCGGCGGTGAGCGCCGCGCGGCGGTGGTAACTGCGGGCCAGCCCGGTGCCACCGAGGTAAAGCTCACCGCTGACGCCTGCCGGCACAAGGTTGAGTTGCGCGTCGAGGATGTAGGTTCCCAGATTGGCAATGGGACGGCCGATGGGCACGCTGTCGGCACCTTCGTCGATGCAGGTCCAATAGGTGACGTCGATGGCCGCTTCAGTCGGGCCGTAGAGGTTGTACAACCCGGCGCCCGGAAGCTTGGCGAACACCTGCAACTGCGCATCCAGCGCCAGCGCTTCACCACTGCATACGATGCGCTTGAGGCTGGCGCAGGCCTGCACGCCCGGCTCGTGGATAAATGCCTGCAGCATCGACGGTACAAAGTGCAGCGTGGTGATAGCGTGTTCGCCAATGGTCTCGATCAGGCGAGCCGGCTCGCGATGCTCGCCGGGTGCTGCGACCACCAGCCGTGCGCCGCTCATCAATGGCCAGAAGAACTCCCACACCGACACGTCAAAGCTGAACGGGGTTTTCTGCAACACTGCGTCGCTGGCATCCAGGCCATAAGCCTGCTGCATCCAGCACAGGCGGTTGACCAGCGCACGATGGCTGTTGCCTGCGCCCTTGGGCTTGCCGGTGGAGCCGGAGGTGTAGATCACATAGGCGAGGTTCAGCGCGTGCACGTTGACGGCCAGAGGCTCGCAGCCGTAATCGTCGAGCCAGCCTTGTGCCTGGTCGAGTGCGATGACGTTGATGCCGTCGACCGGCAAGGTCGACAGCAGGCTCTGCTGGCTGAGCAGCAGCCCGATGCCGCTGTCTTCGATCATGTAAGCCAGGCGTTCGCGGGGGTATTCAGGGTCCAGCGGGACGTAGGCGCCGCCGGCCTTGAGAATCGCCAGCAGGCCGACCACCATTTCGATGGAGCGCTCGATGCAGATCCCCACCAGTACGTCCGGGCCAACACCCTGCTCGCGCAGGGCATGGGCCAACTGGTTGGCGCGCGCGTCGAGCTGCGCGTAGGTCAACTGCGTCGCGCCGAACACCAGGGCAACGGCCTGCGGAGTGCGTTGTACCTGGTCTTCGATCAGGTGGTGGATGCCACGTTCGGTCGGGTACGCCTCGGCCGTCTGGTTCCAGTCATGCACCAGCACGTGCTGCTCTGCGGCGGCGAGCATCGGCAGTTCACCGATGCGCTGGCTGCCATCGGCGACCATCGCCTGCAACAGGCTGAGCCAGTGCCGGGCCATGCGCTCGATGGTGGCGGCGTCGAACAGGTCATTGGCATAGGTCAGCGCGGCGTGCAGGGTGCCGGACTTCTCGTAGGTGTCCAGGCTCAGGTCAAACTGGGTGGTACGGCCTTGCCATTGCACCAGGGACAGTTCAAGCCCGGAGGCGGTGTTGACCGCGGCGATGTCCGCCACTTGCGGCTGATGGTTGTACATCACCTGGAACAGCGGCGTGTGGCTCAGGCTGCGCTCGACTTTCAAGGCTTCTACCAGGCGTTCGAACGGCAATTCCTGATGGGCCTGGGCGCCCAGTGCGTGTTCCTTGATGCCTTGCAGCAATTCGTCGACGCGGGTTTGCCCGGTCAGTTCGGTGCGCAACACCTGGGTATTGACGAAGAAACCGATCAGCCCTTCGACTTCGCTGCGGTTGCGGTTGGCAATCGGCACGCCAACCCGAATGTCGCCCTGCCCGGTGTAGCGATGCAGCAGCACGTTGAACGCGCCGAGCAGCAACATGAACAAGGTCACATTGTGTTTTTGCGCGCAACTGCGCAACTGCGCAGCCAGCGCCGGATCAATCGCAAAGTCATGCCGGGTGCCCTGGTAGCTGGGCATCGCCGGGCGTGGATGGTCGATGGGCAGTTCCAGTACCGGGTGCTCATCTCCCAGGCGTGCCTGCCAGTATTCCAGCTGACGAGCCTGCTCGCCGGCCTCCAGCCAGCGGCGCTGCCACAGGGCGTAGTCGCTGTACTGGATCGGCAGGGCCGGCAGTTGCGGCGGCTCGTTGCGCTCATGGGCGTCGTAGCAGCGAATGAACTCGTCGATCAGCACGTTCATCGACCAGCCGTCGGACACGATGTGGTGCAAGGTCAGCAGCAGCACGTGTTCCTGCTCGGCCAGCTTGAGCAATTGCACCCGCAGCAGCGGGCCGTTGGCCAGGTCGAAGGGCAACAGCGACTGACGGGTAGCGGCCTGCATCACCGCCTGCTCACGCTCGGCGGGTGCCAGGGCGCTGAAGTCCAACTGTTCGACAACCAGCGGCGACTGCGCGGCCACTTGCAACAGACGATCATCCGCCTGGCGCTGGAACACCGTGCGCAACGTCTCATGGCGGGCCACCAGGCTGGCGAACGCCTGCTCGATCGCCGGCAGGCTCAAGGCGCCCTTGAGCCGTACCGCGCCGGGCAGGTTATAGGCGCCACTGGCCGGATCCAGTTGCCACAGAAACCACATCCGCTGCTGCGCATAGGACAGCGCCTGCCGGTCCTCGGCCTCCACCCCTGCCGGGATCGGAAACCGGGAAAAATCCACCCCTTCCTTGTGCAGCGCCTGGAGGAACATCTGGCGTTTTTCCAGGGGCAACCCGATAAACCGGCGAGCAAGTTTCAAGGAGTCTTCAGCGTTCATTTCTTGGGATCCGGGGCAATAGGCAGGAAGCACAAAGGCACGTCGTCCCTATAAAACGAATCCGGAAGGGAAAAATTAGCGGGGATTGGGGGCGCAGACCACGGTGTCATCAAGGGTTACATCAAACACCGAGAGGCTCGGCGCGGCTGTCCTATCATTGACGCAACCCATCAATTGCAACTACATTTAGTTGCAGGCGAGAATCGCCGTGTCGAAAAATGAAAAGCTGCTGGCCAAACTGCTCAATGAGCAATCGGCCTTTACCTGGCCCGAACTCGTCACGCTGCTGCGGCGCCGGGGATACACGCAAATCGAAGGGGCGGGTAGCCGGGTCAGGTTCGACATAGGCGACCCCAGTGCAATGATCACCCTGCACAAGCCTCACCCCGGCAACGAACTGAAACACTACATTCGGCGCCAGATCATCGAACAATTGAAATCAGGAGAACTGATTCAGTGAACAACCAGCTGAAACACAAAGGCTACATCGGCTCCATCGAAGCCAGCATCGAAGACAACTGCCTGTTCGGAAAGCTGCTTTTCATCAAGGCCCTGGTCAGCTACGAGGGTAAAACCGTCGCCGAACTGGACGCCGCCTTTTGCACCGCCGTGGACGACTACATCGAGACCTGCCAGGCCCTTGGGCAAGCACCGGAAAAGCCCTGCAAGGGTTCGTTCAACGTCCGTGTCGGCCATGACCTCCACCTGGCCGCCGCCCTCGCCGCGACCCGGCAAAAAGTCACGCTGAACGATCTCACGCGCCAGGCGCTGAACGAATTCCTGCAACATCGCGGCGCACTGGTGACCGGGTAATCACCCCAGCCGCCGATACCCCAGCACCGCCGCCCCAAGCACCACCGCACCCGCCGCCAG
>NZ_JACARK010000551.1:0-325 GCF_013386655.1 Pseudomonas sp. K5002
GCGAACGCCTGGCGGTGCGGCGTACCGCCAACCTGCACACCGGCGGTTGCCTGGAAGACGTCACCGCCATCCTCCACCCGACCCTGGTGGACGCCGCCGTGCGCGCCGCCCGTGCCCTCGACATTCCCATGGTGGGCCTGGACCTGATGGTGCCGGCCGCCGACCAACCGGACTACGTGTTTATCGAAGCCAACGAACGGGCCGGGCTGGCCAACCATGAGCCGCAGCCGACGGCTGAAAAGTTCGTGGACCTGTTGTTCCCGCATAGCCAACCGACGGCTTGAGAAAGGTGTTGCCTTGACTGGCACTTTCGCGAGCAAGCCCG
>NZ_JACARK010000551.1:349-5241 GCF_013386655.1 Pseudomonas sp. K5002
GCATTCCAAATGTGGGAGCGGGCTTGCTCGCGAAGACGCCGGTACAGCCAACACAATCTCTGAGGCGCCCCTTTCATCGAAACCATCGATGCCCTCAACTCATCAGGAGTTTCCATGACCCGAACCATCCCCGAACCGGATCTCGCTTACCTGCAAAAAGTGCTGCTGGAAATGCTCGCTATTCCCAGCCCCACCGGGTTTACCGACACCATCGTGCGCTACGTCGCCGAGCGCCTTGAAGAACTGGGCATTCCCTTTGAAATGACCCGGCGCGGCACCATTCGCGCCACCCTCAAGGGCCAGAAAAACAGCCCCGACCGCGCCGTTTCCGCGCACCTGGACACCATCGGCGCCGCCGTGCGGGCGATCAAGGACAATGGCCGCCTGACCCTCGCGCCGGTGGGCTGCTGGTCCAGCCGTTTTGCCGAAGGCAGCCGCGTCAGCCTGTTCACCGATAACGGCGTGATCCGTGGCAGCGTGCTGCCGTTGATGGCCTCCGGTCACGCGTTCAATACGGCCGTGGATGAAATGCCCATCAGTTGGGACCACATCGAACTGCGCCTGGATGCCTACTGCGCCACCCGCGCCGACTGTGACTCCCTGGGTATCAGCGTCGGCGATTTCGTCGCCTTCGACCCGCTGCCGGAATTCACCGAGAGCGGGCATATCAGCGCCCGTCACCTGGACGATAAAGCCGGGGTTGCCGCGCTGCTGGCGGCGCTCAAGGCGATTGTCGACAGCGGCCAACCGCTGCTGATCGACTGCCACCCGCTGTTCACCATCACCGAAGAAACCGGCAGTGGTGCGGCGGCGGCATTGCCGTGGGATGTGAGTGAGTTCGTCGGCATCGACATTGCGCCGGTGGCCCACGAGCAGCACTCCAGCGAGCACGCGGTGAGTGTGGCGATGCAGGATTCCGGCGGGCCGTATGACTATCACCTGTCCCGCCACCTGCTGCGCCTGGCGGCGGAAAATGAGTTGCCGGTGCGCCGCGACCTGTTTCGCTACTACTTCAGCGACGCGCATTCGGCGGTGACCGCTGGCCATGACATTCGCACCGCGCTGCTGGCGTTTGGTTGCGATGCCACCCACGGCTATGAGCGCACGCACATCGACAGCCTCGCCGCGCTGAGTCGCCTGCTGGGCGCGTACATCCTCAGCCCGCCGGTGTTCGCCAGCGATGCACAGCCGGCCAAGGGCTCCCTCGACCGGTTCAGTCACCAGATCGAACACGACACACAAATGGAGAGTGATACCCGCGTGCCGTCGGTGGACAGCCTGGTGGGCCAAAAAACCTGAGACTGGCAACTCGGATCCCGGCGCAGTAGCATCGCCGGGATTCCCTAGCCGAGGCTTGTATGCTGATTCCCTACGATGCACTTGAAGTCGACACCCTGACACGCCTCATCGAAGACTTCGTGACCCGCGACGGCACCGACAATGGTGACGACACACCTCTGGAAACCCGGGTGCTGCGGGTACGCCAGGCGCTGACCAAGGGCCAGGCGCTGATTGTTTTCGACCCCGAAAGCGAGCAGTGCCAGTTGATGCTCAAGCACGATGTGCCCAAGCACCTGTTCGACTGAGACTCAAGGATTGGGCACAGGCACTGGATGGGTGTTGGCCTGCTGCCCGTGGCGACTGAGGATCTTCTGATAGACCTCCGCCCGGTGCACATTGACCCCCACCGGCGCTTCCACACCCAGCTTCACTTGGGTGCCGTTCACTTCCAGAATGCGCAAGGTGATCTGGTCACCCACCGAAATTATTTCACCTACCGCGCGGCTTAATACCAGCATGGGGTTCGTCCTTTTTAAGTTACCGAACCCCGACCATGCGCTCCCTGCCTGGCACCATCAATGGCCTTCAGGTTAAACAGGCATGCCTTACACATCAGGGTAAATTACCCTACAGACAGGCAGTGAATAATCTCGAATTACACCCAAGAACCAAACGATATGTTCAAATTTGCAGGCGCTCTCTGTGGCTAGAGAGCTTGCTGTGGCGAGGGAGCTTGCTCCCTCGCCACATCAGGTGCTCACCTGAAATTCAACCTTTTACCGCCTGCGACTGAGCTTTCGCCCGCATCTTGTCCGCCATCACGGTCATCTCGTCATACAGCAGTTGCGGGTTCTTCTGTTTCAATGCCCAGGCCATGCGCCCCTGCTCGTGGGGCAGGATCATGAATTGCCCTTGCGCCACTTGCTGGTAGATGTAGTCGGCGATTTCTGCGGCGGTGATCGGCGAGCTTTCCAGCAGCTTGCCCACCTGGGCTTTCATCGCGGGCGTCGGCCCGCGGAACGAGTCCAGCAGGTTCGTCTGGAAGAAGGATGGGCACACCACATGCACGCCGACTTCCTGTTGCTTGAGTTCCACCAGCAGGCTCTCCGAGAGCGCCACCACGCCGGCCTTGGCCACGTTGTAGTTGCTCATGGCCGGGCCCTGCATCAGGGCGGCCATGGACGCGATGTTGATGATGCGGCCCTTGCTCTTTTCCAGCAGCGGCAGGAAGGCCTTGCAGCCCTTGACCACGCCCATCAGGTTGATCGCGATCTGCCAGTCCCAGTCTTCCAGGGACAGTTCGCTGAAGAACCCGCCCGATGCGACACCGGCGTTGTTGACGATCACGTCGATGCCACCGAACTTTTCCTCACAGGCCTGTGCGAACGCGGTGAGCTGGCTGTAGTCGCGCACGTCGCAGCGCTGGGTGAAACCGTCACCGCCGGCCTGGCGTACAAGCTTGAGGGTTTCTTGCAGGCCCGCTTCGCTGACGTCCGACAAGGCCAGCTGCCAACCCTCACGGGCCCAGCGCAGAGCGATTTCGCGACCCAGGCCAGAACCGGCGCCGGTGATCATCATGCGATTTTGCATAGGAAAGTAGCCTTGTGGTTCACGGAAGAAGTGAGCCGCAGTGTAGCGAAGGTTTTTCCCGCACCCACGCACCATCAGACTGCTGAATGCCCCAGGCAAACCGTGGGCCGGGTCGGATAGCGGGAAACCCGCCAAGTTCCATTTATTTGAACTAAGGACAGTTATTTGCAACGGGGTTAAAGGAAATAAGCAAGTTAGCGAAAAGCTTTAAAAAAACACGGAATTTTCTGCCAAACACATGGGTCGGAGTTATTAAGGCGTCCGTATCAGTTGTCGGGCCTATTCGTTAAATAACAGGTCTTTTCAGAAGACAATAAGGAAAACAAAACATGAGCCTCATTCTTATCATTATTCTGATCCTCCTGCTGGTCGGCGGTCTTCCAGTGTTCCCTCACTCACGCAATTGGGGTTACGGGCCATCGGGTATTCTCGGTACTGTGTTGGTAGTGCTGTTGATTCTGTTGTTGCTCGGCAAGATATAACGCGTTCCAGCGTGCAAAAAAAAGAGGCCTTGAAAGGCCTCTTTTTTTATGCGCGGGTATTTAGTCCGGCTTGCCGTCCACTACACCGGCGGTGTTGTCCAGCAGGCTCTTGGTAGCGGTCTGCAGGAACGATTCGAGCTTCTGCTTCAACGCAGCCTCGTCCGGCGACTCTGGAATCACTTTCCCGGTCGGGTTGGCGCCCAGTTCGTATTCCCACAACTTCGGCGGCATTTCCTTGGGCAGTACCAGCACCCGGTCACCGGTGAGCAAGGCGACGGTCTGGTCGCTGCCCGACGGCTTGATCACGCCAAAGCCCTTGTCACCTTCCGGCAGGTTGAGCAGGTCACGGCCCCAGCACTGGTGCAGGGTGTCACCGCCCAGGCGGCCCATGATGGTCGGCACGATGTCGATCTGGGTGCCCACGGTGTGGTCACGCTCGCCGAACTTCTCCTGCATGCCCGGTGCGATCATCAGCATCGGCACGTTGAAGCGGCCCAGGTCCATCTCGGTGATCTGCTGCTCGTTGCCGAAGCCGTGGTCGCCCACGATCACGAACAGGGTTTCCTTGAAGTACGGCTCCTTGCGGGCCTTTTCAAAGAACTGGCCCAAGGCCCAGTCGGAGTAACGCATGGCCGTCAAATGCTCGTTGAGGCTGCCACGGTCGGTGACCTTCTCGACCGGCAATGGCGTCGGCAACGCGTACGGCGTGTGGTTGGACAGGGTTTGCAGCAGCGCATAGAACGGCTTGCCGCCTTCACGGGCCTTCAACTCTTCCAGGCCACGGTTGAACATGTCCTGGTCGGACACGCCCCAGGTCGGGTCCGAGAACACCGGGTTGACGAAGTCATTACGCCCGATGAAGTTGGTCATGCCCTGGTTGCTGAAGAAGCCCGACTGGTTGTCCCAGGCGAAGTCGCCGTTGTAGACGTACACGTCATCGAAATCGCGATGGCTGAGCAACTGCGGCAGGCCCGACAGCTTGTGGCTGCCTTCCGGAGTCTGCATCAGGTATTCGAAACCCGGCAGGTTCGGGAAACAGGCCATGGTGGCGAACATACCCTGGTGGGTGTGGGTGCCGTTGGAGAAGAAGCGGTCGAACAGCAGGCCTTCCTTGGACAGTTTGTCGAAGTACGGCGTGATGTTGCCCGGGCGGCCCAGGGCGCCCACCGAGTGACCGGCGAAGCTTTCCATCAGGATAACCACGACGTTCTTGATCGGCAGGGTCTTCTCGGCCGGCGGCGTGAAGTCACGGCGTACCGCGGCGGTGTCGGTGTCGACCAGTTTCTCGGTCGGCAATACCAGCATGTCGCGCACGGTCTGGGTGGCCAGCGGCTGCTCCAGGGTGGCTTTCCAGATGTTCGAACGCTCCTCGGAGAAGCGCGATTTCGCCGCCGCAATCAGCGACAAGGTACCGTTGAGGCCCAACTGGTTGGCGAAGTTCGAGTCGGTGGTGTACACGTCGCCCCAACGCAGTGGCGGGCCCTGGCGCAGGGTGCCACGGATGGCGACCACGGCGACCAGCAGGCAGACCACGAACAC
>NZ_JACARK010000552.1:0-11332 GCF_013386655.1 Pseudomonas sp. K5002
GAGGATCAGCAATGGCGCGTTCTTGAGCAAGGCCCGGGCGATTGCCAGGCGCTGGCGCTGGCCGCCGGACAGCAGCACGCCGTTTTCGCCGACCTGGGTGTCGAAGCCCTTGGGCAACTGGTCGATGAAGTCCTTGGCATAGGCATCGGCCGCTGCCGCCTCGACATCGGCCCGCGGTGCGCCGGCCAGGTCACCGTAGGCGATGTTGTTGGTCACGGTGTCGCTGAACAGGGTCACGTGCTGGGTCACCTGGGCGATGTGCCGACGCAGGTTGAGCAGGCGATAGTCTTCGATTTCCACGCCGTCGAGCAGGATCTCACCGCTCTCATGGTGGTAGAAACGCGGGATCAGGCTGGCCAGTGTCGACTTGCCGCTACCCGAACGCCCCACCAGGGCAACCATCTGCCCGGGCTCTGCGGTAAAAGTGATGTCCTTGAGCACATGACGCTCGGTGCCCGGGTAGGTGAAGTTCAGGTTGCGCACTTCCAGGCGGCCGCTGACCTTGTCGCGCTCGATGGTGCCGCGATCGATTTCCACGTCTTCGTCCAACTGCTCGAAAATACTTTCGGCACCGGCCACGCCTTTCTGGATGGTCGAGCTGACTTCGGACAGCTGGCGGATTGGCTTGGGCAACAGGCCGGCCAACGTGATGTAGGCGACCATGTCACCCGCCGACGCATCACCGCGAAGGTACAGGACCAGGAACATCAACACTGCCATGGCGCTGTAGATCACCAGTTGCAGCGCCGGCGTATAGATCGCGCCGGTGCGGGTCATGCGCAGTTGCTTGTTGGTGTTGCTAAGGCTCGCCTTGAGGAAGCGCTTCTGCTCATACACCTCACCGCCGAAGCTGCGCACCACGCGGTAGCCCTGGATGGTTTCCGAGGCAACGTGGGTGACGTCCCCCATCGCAACCTGGATCTTCTTGCTCTGCTTGCGGAATTTCTTGCTTGCGGTGCTGACCATCACGGCAATCAACGGCAGGATGGCGATCATCACCAGGGTCAGCCGCCAGTTCATGAACAGCAGCGAGGCGAACAGGAAGATCACCGTCATGCCTTCGCGAATCACCACCTTGATGGCATCGGTCGCAGCACCGGTGACCATGGTCACGTTGAAGGTGATGCGGGAGATCAGGTGCCCGGAGTTGTGATTGTCGAAATAGCGGTTCGGCAGGGTCAGCAGGTTGTTGAACAACTGCACCCGCAGGTCGTGGACCAGGCCCAGGGAAACCTTGGCCAGCAGGTAGTTGCCCAGGAACGAACCGAGGCCCTGCCACGCGGCGATCAGGATGATCAGCAACGGCACGGCCTGCAGCAGTTGCAGGTCACGCAGGAAAGGCACCGTGGGGAACAACACCGCTTCAGGGTTGGACAGGCCATCGACAAAGTACTTGAGGATGTAGCCCAGCATCGGCTGGGTCGAAGCGAAAATCAGAAAGCCGACGATACTCAGCGCGAACAAGCCGGCATAGGGCTTAACGTAGCTGAGCAGGCGGAAGTATATTTTCAAGCTCGAAGGGCTTGCGCTCGGACTGGAGTCGGTCATATCACGCGGCGGTTTTGAAAAAGGAGGCTGACTTTAGCACAGCTTCTCTGTTGTACTTGCACGCGGCACAACCGCAGCCCCGTTGGATCCAACGGACGACATTATATAGCCACTACTTTAGTATGGTCGGCTTTCTTTATTCTGGAACGGCTTTTCTGTATGCACTCCAAGCGCCTTACCTATGGCTCAAATCGCGTTTTCGACTTCCTCTGTTTGTGGATTCTGCCCATCGGCTTGTTGTTGCTCCTGAGTTCGCTGTTCTTCGTCACCAATCGAAACGTGCTGCACAGGTTCTACTACCTGCTGTTCGCAGCGCCGACACTGTTGCTGCTGTGCCTGCGCCCGACGGAATTCAAGCAGGTATTGCGCGAGCCGCTGGCGATTGCCTTCCTGGTTTTCTCGGGCTGGGCGCTCACCAGCCTGCTCTGGAGCCCTGAGGCCACGACAGACTCCGACCTGTTCAAGCGGCCACCGAATACCTTCACGTTGTTTGTCGGCTTAGGACTGTTGCTGCATTACCGCAGCGAACTGTTCAAGCCGATCTTCTTCTGTGCCGCGCTGATTGCGCTGATATCGAGCGCCTGCAGCCTGGTGGCTTTTGCTCCCCACCTATCGGATGGCTCGCGAATGATCGGCGGGCGTGGCGCTCTTGATAATCCGCTGCTGAGCTCTCACGTATTCGGATTCTTCTGCATTTACTGGCTGTACGTATGCATGACCACCAAGCGTGCGCACGTACTCTGGTTCAGCGTTCCGGCACTGGCAATCATGGGCGCTGCAGTGATGGCCACCGGCTCGAGAACGCCGCTGGTTGCCCTGCTCCTTGCCGTGCTCTGGATGAGTTTCATCACTCGCAATCGGCGCTCGGCCCTGCTGATCGCCTGTATGGCGCTGGCGGCCGCGGCGCTGCTGCTGCTCTATCCCGAACTGATCACCAATCGTGGCAGCTCGTCCCGCTTCGAACTCTGGAGCATGTCGCTTGAGCGTATTGCCGAACACCCCTGGATCGGCCACAGCTACGACTCAGAGTTGTACCTGACACTCGCCGACGGCAATCAACTGCGCGAACCCCACAGCTTTGCCCTCGGCGTGCTCTATTACGTCGGCATCATCGGCTTCATCCCGTGGATATTCATGCTCGGCTGGGGCCTGTACAAAAGCCTCAAGGAACGTGCGCAGCCATTGTTCATCCTGGCCTCCTCCCTGCTGGCCTATGGCATCGGTGCCGGCCTGACCGAAGGCGGCGGCATTCTCTCGCGACCAAAAGAGCACTGGTTCCTGCTGTGGATCCCGCTGGCACTGATCGCCGGCCTGAGCATCGCCCAGCGTCGCCGCAGCCTGCTGCGCATGCCGGTTCAACGCCTGAAATCGCAAGACTTCGAACAGCTGTGCGCCAACGCCCACGTGATCGAAGCCGATGGCCTGGGGCCCAAGGTCCTGCGCCTGGAGGATGGCAGCTTCCTCAAGCTGTTCCGCCCTCGTCGCTGGTACACCTCAGGCAGCTTCAATCCCTATTCAGAGCGCTTTGCCAGCAACAGCGAGCAACTGCGTGCATTGGGGATTCCATCACCGGTCATCCTCAATCTCTATCAGTTAAAGGATGCGAGCAGCGCCGTACGTTATCAGCCGCTGCCCGGCCTGACCCTGCGCCAGGCCCTGCAAAGCCTGGACAGCAGCCTGCGGGAATCGCTGATCGAACGTTTCGGCCGGTTCATGGCCCAGCTCCACGAGCGCGGCGTGTACTTCCGCTCCCTGCACCTGGGCAACGTACTTTTGATGGATGATGGCGAGTTCGGCCTGATTGACGTGGCAGACATGCGCATCTACCCATCGCCGCTGCGTAACGCCCTGCGCCAGCGCAACCTGCGGCACATGCAGCGTTATCCCCAGGACCGCAACTGGTTGTTCGAAACCCACTTTGAACAACTCGCCGCTGGCTACGCTTCGGCAGCATCGCCAAGCGCCACGGCGAAGATCCGTGACCAGGTGTCCAGGCTCAATCGTCCGGTTGCGCAGGTAGCGAACCCGGCCAAGTGATGGCTTGAAGCGCCGGGGTTGCAGGCCCCGGGCCATTGCGGTGAACGCAATGGCCCGGCCGAAGCCCTATGAGCTGCGCTGCGGCGCCAGGTACAGCCGCACCAACCCACGCAAGGTCTTGCGACCCCAGAACTTCAACGGAATCTGCTTGAGGATCTCCCGCGCCAGTGGGCGGTCACGGTCGGCGGTCTTGAGGAACATCGAGTTCAGGAAGTTGTAGCGAACCTGATCGTAGGCTGGATGATCGCTGAACAACCCGTAGGTCTTGAGGATGTTCTGGATCATGTAGCGGTGATTCTTGTAGGTATTGGTCGCGTGCTGGCGATAGCGCGCCATCACCACGCTCAACACGTCGATGGTGTACCCGGCGTGGGTGATCTTCAATTCGATCAGCAAGTCTTCCAGCGGAATCAGCGGATCGAACCCTCCGACCTCTTCCAGCGCCTGCCGACGGATCATCAGCGTCGGTGCCGGCGGAAAGGGCTTGCGATCGAGGAACAGGTCATCGAAATCCAGGCTGCGAAACGGCAAGTCGCGGCGCTGCTTCTTCTCCGGGTATGGCTTGCCGTCCCCATCAATCAACTCGATATTGCCGGCGCAAATACCCACCTTCGGCTTGCCTTCCATGTAGGCAACCTGGGTGGCGATGCGCTCGGGCAGCATGATGTCATCGGAGCCGAATGGCGCGATCAGGCTGCCTTTGGCGCGAGCGATGGCACCGTTCAGGGTATTGGTCAGGCCCTGGTTCTGCTGCACCTGGAAATCAAACCCGTGTTCGGCCTGCAAGCGCTGGATGCGCTCCACGCTGTCATCCCTGGAGCCATCGTCTACCACCAGCAACTCGATGTTGGGGTAGGTCTGGCCGAGCACACTGAGAATGCTCTGCTCGATGTACGGCCCGTGGTTGTAGGAGGCGATGATCACAGTGACCAGGGGTTGCTGCAGACTCATGCTTTACCTACTTCACGCAGACCGGTTTCGATCAGGTTCAAATACTTGTGCCGGAACTCGTCCAGGGTGTGGTTTTCTTCCAGGTAGCGGAACACTTGCTCACCCTTGGCACGCAGCTCTTCGTCGCTCAGCGCCAGGTAAGTGTCCAGTGCTGCCGCCAACTGCTCGACATTGCCCGGATCATGGGAGAGGCCGCCGGCACCTTGCACCAACGGCAGCATCGCCGGGCCATTGGAGGCGATGACCGGCAGATGGCCGCTCATGCCTTCCAGCAGCGCCAGGCCCAGGCCTTCGAACAACGACGGCATGGTCCAGATGTCGAAACCGCGCACATACTTCATGCCATCTTCGCGAAAGCCCAGCAGGTGCGCACGGCCGGTCAGGCCCAGGCGCTCGATATCGGCGCGCAGGTCTGCTTCGGCGCGGCCGGAGCCGATGATCCCCACCTGGGCCTCAGGGTATTTGTCCTTGAGGGTGGCGAACGCTTGCAACAAATGGGTGTGGCCCTTGATCGGCACCAGGCGGCCCAGGGCGCCAATCATCCGTGCATCCAGCGGCAAGCCCAGGGCCCTGCGCGCCTCATCCCGTGGCAACTGCAAGGCTTCGGCCTGGGGGATGTCGATGGCATTGGTGACAAAGGTGGTGTTTTCGCGGGTGAACCCGCAGTTGAGGTCCACCAGGTAATCCCTGACCGCTGCCGACACCCCGACGAATCGCCACGCCGGGCTGACCCACTTCTGCGTCTGCCGCCGGCGGTAGCCCCGGGCGTACTCGCCAAAACCGTGGGAGATGCCGATGCACAGGGGGATCTTCAACCAGCGGTTGAGCGACAGCATCATGTTCACCGACTTGAAGCGGTTACAGATGACCACGTCGAATTTCTGCTCGCGGCAATATTTGTAGATCTGCCACATCGCGCCGAAACGAATGCCCTTGAGGGACTTTTCCGGCAACTCGAAATAATGGGAGTGCTCAGCCACGCTCAGGGGCTGGCCGGGCAGCGGGCGGCCGCTGAGGAACCCGGATGTGACCTCGAAACGTTCAGCCGGCAAGGCCTTGACGATCTGCTCGCCGAGGTCGGCGAAGTCGTGGGTCTTGACGTTGTAGTCCGGCTGTAACTGCAAAACCTTGAAACGAGGTTTCATAACTCTCCATGCTGCAATCTGGCTGCGGGCGCGCAGCCCGGCGAAAAGGGGCGGCAGGCGCTGCAAGCCTGCCTTCAATAAGGTCTCAATCCTGCTTCAACACCCAGAGCAACTCATGACGGCGCACCGCCTTGCGGAAGAACTCATTCTCTCCGTAAGGCGATGGACTACGGCCCGCCAATAATTGCTGCAACCACCTGCGCACGCGGCGCTTGAACGGCGCCCGCGGCTGCAAGTCGTGCATCATGCCCAGGGCCATGGCCTTGTCCTGCTGCTGGCTGAGCGTCAGCGGCAAGCTGCAAGGCACAAGTTCACGGGAGGCATCAAAACGCGGCGGCAAGGCCACGCCAGCGCCCGAATCCCCCATGGGCCAACGATCGTTATCATGCAGGTGGTTGGCGTAGCCGAGCAACGTGCCCGGTTGCCACTCCAGGCCTTGCAAGGCTTCGAGAATCGCGGCGTGGGCGCAGATGTGATCCGGGTGCGGATCCAGCAACGGCGTCGGCAACACGATCACCTGCGGGCGCGCCTTGAGCAGCAATGCCCGCAGGTCGGCAATCAGGTTATTCCAGGTCGGGGCGCCGTCCACATCCCCGGGCAAGGCCAGGGCATTGAACTGGCGAAACAGCCGCGTATCGTCCAACTGAGCTTCCCGGGAAGCCTGGGGCTGATCCGGTGCGGCCTGCATCGCTGCAAGCTGCATGCAGAAGTACCCCAACTGCACGCACTGCGCTTCGGGAACGCCCGCCCAACGCGGCACGGTGACGCTGTCCCAGGCACGCAGGCGGCCTTTGAGTCGTGCGGCATCGGCCTTGGGCATGCCCATCTGCTGATAGTGATCGGCTTCGATTTCGCCCGCCGTCAGGGTGACGATCCAGCTCTCGTCGGCTTGGCTGTACAGGCTGAAAGCGGCCAATTCGGCATCGTCGGCATGGGGCGCGATGACCATCACCCGTTGGCGACGGTAGTCCGGCTGGCGGAACAACCAGAGCTTCGGCTGCCCCTTGATCCGGCAGAAGCGCCCGCGCAAGCGCAGCTTACCGCCGGCGAGTGCTTCGCCCATGCCCGTCAGGTTGAGGTAACGCCGGCCTGAAAGACCACGCTCGAAGACTTGCCGGTCGGGTGCATCCAGGCCCGACACGTCCACCGCCGGGTCGAGAAAACGCCCGAGCCAAGAGCTTTTGAGTTCAATCCCGACGATCAGGGTTTCATCGCCCACCAGAGGCGTGTCCAACAGCAGGCGCCCGGCTTCAAGACGCAGGCCCGTGCACTCGCTCCCTTCAGGAAACGCGTACTCATAGTCGTCTTTAGGCGAGTAGAACAGATGATCGGCAAACCAGGCCTCATGCGCGGCCCACAGCACCACGGCCAGCACCAGCGGCAACCACCAGGCCACCAGCACACCGACAGCCACCAACAGCAACAGGCCCACCACCAGCGCAATACGCTTGTTGCGCCGGTGCTGCTTGAGCAATTGCTGTTTGCGACTCATACGCTGAACACCGGCACCGGGTTGCACCAGCGCTCCTTGTATTCACGGTCGGAACGCCCGAAGGAGAAACGCAGCGGCTTGTCGCTCGCCCGCGCTTGCTCCCAGGCACTTTGGGTATTGAGGAAACTCAGCACGCTGCCGGGGCTGAACGCCTTGGTTTCAGGGTCGACACCGCCGTTGACGTATTCGGCGCTGACCCACTGCGGCGCCTGCACCTGATACACCAGTTGCACGGCAATCGCAGCATCATTGAGAAACAGCACCGAGCCGAACAGGAATTCCTTGAGCAACTCCAGCACCTCGGCCAAGCGCTCGGCTCCCGCCGCAGGGAAACCCCAACGCCGCTGGAACAGGTCGCAATAAATCGCCGCCAGTTCGCTGCTGGAAAACTCGCCGACCGCCCTTACCACGCCGCCCGCCTCTTCCAGCAAACGCAGTTCGCGGCGCTGGTTGTAGCGAAACTTCTTCGACAGCTCTTCCGGTGTGCGCGCCATGGCCAACTGCTCGGCCTGGGGCTTGAGGGTGCTTACGCGCCCCTCATTCAGTGCAGAGAGATAGCGCGCGCGATGGCGCAACGGCACCTGCGCATCGGCGGCAATCGGCAGGATGATCTCGGCGTTACCCAGATCAAACAGGCCTTTTTTGCCTTTGCGCTTGAGCACGTCCTTGGACAGGGCCAGGTCGCGCCCCCAGGTAGCAATTGCGCCCTTCAGCTCACCGTCCTGCTCCCAGCCCAGGTAGCGCACCGGAATCTGCGCCAGGTGCGCCAGCCGCTCGACGATCTGCGGATGAGTCGCCACGCTGCCGCCAAAACGCTGCCAGGCCTGGGCGTAAACCTCGGCCTCGACAGGCGTCCAGCCACGTTCACGCCAGCCCTGGAAGCGGTTCAGCATTTAGACCACGGCGTCATAAGGGTCCACGCCGTCCTTGACCACGAGGATGTCTTCCATGATCAGGTACTGCAGGTCGGAACCGAAGAACATGTTCAGCGCGTCGGTCGGCGAGCAGATCATCGCTTCGCCACGACGGTTGAGCGAGGTGTTCAGCGACACACCATTGCCGGTCAGTACTTCCAGTTCTTTCATCATGTCGTAGTAGCGCGGGTTGTATTCGCGCTTGAGCACCTGGGCACGGGAGGTACCATCTTCATGGACCACTTCCGGCACGCGGGTTTTCCACTCTTCCGACACTTCAAAAGTGAAGGTCATGAACGGCGCCGGGTGATCGACCTTGATCATCTGTGGCGCAACGGTGTCGAGCATCGACGGGCAGAAAGGCCTCCAGCGCTCGCGGAACTTGATCTGGTGGTTGATCCGGTCAGCCACGCCGGTGGCGCTTGGGCAACCGATGATCGAACGACCGCCCAGGGCACGCGGGCCAAACTCCATGCGGCCCTGGAACCAGGCCACCGGGTTGCCGTCGACCATGATCCTGGCGATGCGCTTGGGCATGTTTTCAATCTTGCGCCAAACCGGCTTGCTCTCGTGCTTGGCGCACGCCGCGATCACGTCTTCGTTGCTGTAGGACGGGCCGAGATAGACGTGCTCCATCTTCTCAACCGGTACGCCACGGGCGTGAGACACGTAGGCGGCTGCACCCACCGCAGTACCGGCATCGCCGGACGCCGGCTGCACGAACAGCTCCTTGACGTCGTCGCGGGCAATGATCTTCTGGTTCAGCTTGACGTTCAGCGCACAGCCGCCGGCAAACGCCAGCTTGCCGGTGTCTTTGAGGATGTCGCCCAGGTAATGGTCGATCATCTGCAACGCCAGCTTCTCGAACAGCGCCTGCATGCTGGCCGCGTAGTGGATGTACGGCTCGTCGGCGATATCGCCTTCGCGCTTCGGACCCAGCCACTCGATCAGTTTTGGCGAGAAGTAGAAACCCTTGCCCTTCTCTTTGTAGCGGCGCAGGCCGATGACGTTGGCGTAGTCGGTGTTGATCACCAGCTCGCCGTTTTCAAAGGAGGCCAGGCGCGAGAAATCGTACTTGCTGGCATCGCCATACGGCGCCATGCCCATGACCTTGAACTCACCGTCGAGCATCTCGAAACCGAGGAACTCGGTGATCGCGCCATACAGGCCGCCGAGGGAGTCCGGATCGTAGAATTCCTTGATCTTGTGGATCTTGCCGTTTTCGCCGTAGCCGAAGAAGGTGGTGGCGTACTCGCCCTTGCCGTCGATCCCGAGGATCGCGGTCTTCTCCTGGAAGCCCGAGCAGTGGTAGGCACTGGAGGCGTGAGCCAGATGGTGTTCAACCGGTTCGATCTTGATTTTCTTCGGATCGAAGCCCAGTTGCTCCAGGCACCAGACGATCTTGTTGCGATAGCGCTTGTAGCGACGGTTGCCCATCAGGATCGCGTCGAGGGCGCGGTCCGGGGCGTACCAGTAACGCTTGGCGTAGTGCCAGCGGGCCTCGCCGAACAGGCTGATGGGGGCGAACGGAATCGCCACCACATCAACGTCGGAAGGCTTGATACCGGCTTGTTCCAGGCAGAACTTCGCCGACTCGTAGGGCATGCGGTTCTTTGCATGTTTGTCGCGTACGAAGCGCTCTTCTTCGGCGGCCGCGATCAGCTTGCCGTCGATGTACAAGGCTGCGGAAGGATCATGGCTAAGGGCGCCGGACAGGCCAAGAATCGTCAATGCCACAGGGGTCTAGCCTCTTTTAGTCTGCATGCAGGCGCGTCACGCCTGAAAAAAGTGTGCTCCCCGCCTGGGCGAGAAACAGCTAAAGGGCGGGATTATAGCGTAAACACGGCGCGGGATGATCTAGGGATTGTGGCGACCGGTTGTCACTGCAGGCCTAGCGGAAAATCTCGATGCTGCCGTCCCTGTTCTGGCGGTAGACCGTGTAGGGCAGCACAAGGGTGTCGAGCAAGCCGGAGGCCACGAGCTCGGCGGCGAAGATCGGCAGGGAGCCGGAGGCATCGCGCGTGTGCTCTTTGGTGGTGTCGGGCGCGCCGTTCAAGGTGCAGAAACCGTAGATCACCCCACTGTAGATACGCGGCACGTTTTCACAATAACTGCGCGATTCCTTGAGGTTCTGGCTGGCAACGGCGTCCGGGCGAAACACCGTGTTGATGGTGCCGCAACCGGTGGTGGATACCAGTACAGCGGCGAGAAGGACTCTGGTTGCAAGACTCACGGACAACTCCATTTGGCATAAGTGTGGGCATTCATCCCTGCCCCATACAACCTTGCCGGATCCGTTTATGAACCCGGGCGCCAATAGATACTGATGTTGCCATCGGTACCTTGCTTGTAGACCGTATAGGGCAGGACCACTGTATCAACAATGCCCGAGACCGTTATATCCAATAGAACGAATGGCATCAGCACGCCAGTGAGGTCCGGCGCGGCGTGCAGCAGGCAGAAATCAAAGGCAACCCCGCTGTAGACGCGGGGAATCGACTGGCAGTAGGTTTTTTGCTTCCTGAGTTCACGTGCCGCCGCCGCGTCTTCGCGCAACAGCGTATTGGCCGTTCCGCAGCCGCTCAACACAAGGATTCCAATGCTTAGCGCAGCAGTCATTTTTAGCGTCATGGCAAGCCCTCTGAATGGCCAGCAACGCTAACATCGGCCCTGTTGGCGACCCAGACCCCACGCACCGCCGCGCCATGTAAGAAGATTCCGAAATGGCAAAAGCTGGCTGAATCGTTAAACTCGCGCACTTTTGTGCGCCATGGATGCTGGTTTACTCATGAAAGTTGTTGTACCCACTCGATTTGCGATGCTGCTTCCCGGACTGCTTGGCCTGTACAGCAGCGCCCAGGCCGATGAAGCGCCACTGGTCCTGGACCCCAGCGTGGTCACCGGTTCGCGCAGTGCCAGCCCGTCGTTTGACCTGCCGTATTCGGTGGACAGCATCAGCCGTGAGCAAATCAGCGATGGCCAACTGGGCATCAATGCTTCAGAGGCACTGTCCCGCGTGCCCGGCCTGGTGGTTCAAAATCGCCAGAACTACGCCCAGGACTTGCAGATTTCCTCCCGTGGCTTCGGTGCCCGCTCGGCATTTGGTGTGCGCGGTATCAAGCTGATCGCCGACGGCATACCCGCCAGCACCCCGGACGGTCAGGGCCAGGCGGCGACGTTCAACCTCGACACCGCCGAGCGCATCGAAGTCCTGCGCGGCCCGGCCGCCACGCTGTATGGCAGCA
>NZ_JACARK010000553.1:0-3292 GCF_013386655.1 Pseudomonas sp. K5002
TGATATCGGCATAGAATTTACGCCCTTCCTCGAGCGTGCCGGGCGCCACGAAGATCACCTCGGCGGTTTCTGCCGCCAATTGCCGGCCGGGCTCCGAGGCGCCGGCCTGCACGATCACCGGCCAGCCCTGCACCGGGCGGGCAATGTGCAGCGGGCCGCGCACATTGAGGTAGCGGCCCTGGTGATTGAGGGTGTGCAGCTTGTCGGGGTCGAAGTACACACCGCTGTCGGCATCGCGGATGAAGGCATCATCGGCCCAACTGTCCCAGAGCCCGGTGACCACATCGTAGAACTCCCGCGCACGGGCGTAGCGCTCGTCGTGGGCGTAGGCCTGCTCCAGGCCGAAATTCTGCGCCGCATCCGGGTTGGCAGTGGTGACGATATTCCAGCCGGCGCGGCCGTTGCTCAGGTGATCCAGGGACGCGAAGCGCCGGGCAATGTGGAACGGTTCGTCGTAGGTGGTCGAGGCCGTGGCTACCAGGCCGATGTGCTCGGTGGCCTGGCTCAGGGCCGACAATAAGGTGAACGGTTCGAAGGAGGTGGCGGTGTGGCTGCGCTTCAACGCGTCGATAGGCATGTTGAGCAGGGCCAGGTGGTCGGCCATGAAGAACGCATCGAAACGCGCTTTCTCCAGGGTTTGGGCAAACTGCTTGAGGTGCGTGAAGTTGAAGTTGGCGTCACGGTAAGCGCCGGGATAGCGCCAGGCGCCGGTGTGGATGCTGACCGGGCGCATGAACGCGCCCAGCTTCAGTTGGCGTTGAGTGGTCATGGAAAGCCCCTGATCGAGAGGGGCCCAGCATCGGATGGGCGAACGGCGTCTGTCTAATAACCAAAGGATCTGACTTATGCCTGCGCGGATCGGCTGTTGTAGTCCGCCAGAAACTCTTCGGAGGCGACATGGTCTGCCATGCCCCGCAGCTGCGCGGCCGAATCATGCCCCAACACCTCCTCTACCCGGTTATTGGCCGCCGCCCAATACACCAGCGCCTCACTGAACAGCGCTTCGCCCTTGGGCGTGAGCACACAGCGTTTGGTGCGCTTGTCCAGGGCATCCGGGCGCAGCTCGACAATCCCGTCGCGCACCAGCGGCTTCATCGCATGGGTCAGCGCCGACATCAGGATTGCCAGGCGTCCGGCCAGCTCCTGCAACGTCGGCCCTGCCTGCTCATCCACCGCCGCCCACCGGGCGATTTCACCCAGCAAGCCGACCTGCGTAGCCTTCAGGCCAATCGGCGCCAGCGCTTCGTCATACAGTTGGCCCAGCCGCCGGGCGGCACGGCGCAGTGCGTTGTTGGTGCACGCCACGTCCCCCAGCAGGCTCAAAAGGTCGGCACGGGCATCAGGCTTGTCAGTCTTGTGTGTTGGCATTTTCAGATCCTCCATGCCGGTAGAATGATTGAGTACTAAACCATTGACAAGGACAAACGCCAAGCCTATAACTTGAGCCCTCAACAATATTGGTTGAGTACTCATCTATTGGAGCCGTTCATGTCGATCCCTGCTTCCACAAAAATTGCCCTGATCACGGGTGCTTCTTCAGGTATTGGCGCCGTGTATGCCGACCGATTGGCAGCCCGTGGCTACGACTTGATCCTGGTCGCCCGTCGTGAAGACCGCCTCGAAGCACTGGCGGCGAAGATCACTCAAACCTACGGGCGCGAGGTCCAGACCATCGGCGCCGACCTGGTAAACCCCGCGGACCTGGCCCGTGTTGAAAGCCTGCTCGCCGGCAACCCGGCGATCCAGGTGCTGGTGAATAACGCCGGCCTGGCCCGCCTGCATCCGCTGGCTCAATCCTCGGTCGAGGATTCCACGACCCAGATCGCCCTGAACATCACCGCCCTCACCCGCCTGACCCACGCGGCGCTGCCGGGCATGCTGGTGCGCAATGAAGGTTTGATCATCAACGTGGCATCGGTGTTGGGCGTGCACTCGCTGCCGGTCAGCTCGGTGTACAGCGGCACCAAGAGCTATGTCCTGGCATTCAGCCGTGGCTTGCAATCGGAACTGGCGGAAACCGGGGTGAAGGTGCAGATCGTGTTGCCGGCAGCCACCGCTACCGAGATCTGGGACGCGTCGGGCATTCCGCTTTCCGCCCTGGAACAGGAGTCGGTCATGACCACCGAAAACCTGGTGGACGCGGCACTGGCCGGGCTGGATCAGGGTGAGACGATCACCTGGCCGTCGGTGGCCGATGGTTCGTTGTGGGAGACCTATGATGCGGCGCGTGGTGCGTTGTTTGCGGCCACGCAAACAGGCAAGCCGGCGCCCCGGTATGGGATCGTCTGAGGCGCCAGCCGGCTTTATTGAATACCGATGGAAATGCGCCGCACAGTCTGCTCCTCACGGGGCAGGCTGATGTCGCCTTCGTAGGTGCACTCGCGGCCGGTGCAGCTGTTTTCCACGGTCACCGGCGCAAGGCTTTTGACCGGAAAGCGCGGCTTGGGCTCAGCCTGCGGCGTGAGCGGTACAGCGCTGAGGACAGGTGCCTCGTAGGTCAGGTCCAGGCTGGACGCATGGGCCTGGGTGGCCAGAACGGCGAGCAGTGCGCTCGCCATGACAGTCCTTGTAAACAACATCGAAATCTTTCCGGGCAGCAAAAAATGAAGGGGCAATGATAACCCCTTGAGCTGCCGGGTTGAAGTCAACGTGCCTGGACGGCAGGTTCCAGCACCAATACGTTGGAGGGGCCCGCACGGAATGTCGGGTTGTGCTTCGCGGCTTCCAGCATGTGCGGCGCTGCGTGGTGATCCTTGAGCGTCGCCTTTGAAGCCCACGTCTCGATCAACACAAAACTGTCGCTGTTGCCCTCGACCGGATGCAGGTCGTACTGGATGCAACCGGCTTCGGCCCGGACCAGCGGAGCGAGCCCGGCAAAGGCCGCCAACTGGTCCGCACCCCGGCCAGGCTGGGTATTGATGATGACGACAAGCCGCACTTCATCGGACATAAACAGCACCGTTATCGATAAGGAAATTGAGGCGCCACAGTAAGGGATGCCATTCTCTGGCGCTATGAAAAATCTATCAGTAAGCTACTTTCACTGATTGGATTGAGTCAGCACTCAAGCCCTCCCCCTTTTCTGCACCCGGCGATAACCACGTGATCGAAGTAACCGAAGTTTCCATTGCCCAGCTGCGCACTGCGCTCGAATCCGGCCAGACCACGGCGGTTGAACTGGTCGAGGCTTACCTCGCCAGGATCGACGCCTACGACGCCCCCACGACTGCCACCGCGCTCAACGCGGTGGTGGTGCGCAACCCGCAAGCGCTGGAGGAAGCCCGGGCATCCG
>NZ_JACARK010000554.1:0-10313 GCF_013386655.1 Pseudomonas sp. K5002
CCCGTGGGCCACGGCCGCCGCGCTCGCGGCCTGGACGTTTGTCGAAGCCGTCGCGGCTGTCACCGGGGTCGCGGTGTGAATGATGGTCTCTCATTTCGGGTGCTCTCGTTTGGTTTAGATACAACGTAAGATATATCTTATTGCCGCCGCAACCCCGGCAGACGAACGGTCATCTCGCGTCTTGTGAGACGGGACTCGAAACGGGCCGATCAGCGCACTGACCCTTTCGACATATTCGCCAACTTGTTAGTTGGCGTGCCCCAGTAATTACTGTTGTTTTTTATAATATGTAATCCTATTCTTACGGACTTGTTCTGCACTAAATCATTCTCGTTAAGTTGATGTAGTCCGTTTCTTACGGTTGATTCAAAAGTTTTGGCAAAGTGCCATAATTTTCCTATGTGTCTTGGTGTGACAAGGCTACGTGAATAAGCGAATCGACCGGCTTTCATATTCAAAATCGAAATGGATAATTGCCCGGCCTCGAACGAACTCCTGAATTGCAATACAAGTAATTGGAAAGCATCCGATTTCCATTGCTTCAGGAAATTGTTCTGGCGCTGGGTTAATTAAGTCCTGTGCGCAACTAAGCCAGGATTTCGTTTTGATTTTTAATACATGTGAGCCTCTGCAAATGAAGACTAAAGTAAAAGCTGCGCTGTTGACTGTCGGCCTGTTGGCGGGTTCGATCTCTGTTGCTAATGCGGCGGACGGGACGATTACATTTACCGGTTCGGTCCATTCGGGTGCTTGCTCTATCAAGCCTGAGTCTGTGGATCAGTCAGTTGCACTTGGCGCTATTGCAAAGCATCAGTTGCAATCCGGCGGCAAGTCCACCGCCCGCCCCGTGGCGATCGAGCTTGAAGGGTGCGACCTGTCTGGCCTCACCGATAACACCGTGACCACTACCTTCACCGGTGCACCGTCCAGCGTTGTGCCTGGCGGCATCGGCACGGTCGGCAGCGCGGGCGGCATCGGCATCATGATGACCCACGGCGGCAAAGCGATTGAGCTGGGCGTGCCAACCACTCCGCAGGCCATTGTTGCCGGTAATAACACCCTGCAGTTCGGCGCCTACGTACAAGGCCAGGCGACAGGCGACATCGTTCCTGGTGATTTCAGCGCGGTCACCAACTTCACCTTGGCTTATCAGTAAGTGTTTCCCCCGCCACCACTGGTGGCGGGGGAAAACTGGCGGGAGATCAAGGTGAAAACATTCATAAGTCTCGCTATTGCCTCTTCATTGACGTTGTTCATCAGCCCTTGTGATGCCGCGCAGACGCGTGTGCAAGGCGATGGGCTCGTCACGCTGGGAGGCGAGATCATCGACTCGGCCTGCGGGCTGGAAGCGGTCACTGCCGATCAGACCATCGACATGCCTCCCGAACCCATCGGCCGCCTGTTGCGAGAGGGCGCGGGGCAAATGCAGCCGTTCCAGCTACGGCTGGTCAACTGCACCGTGACGCGTCCCGACCCGCTGCGCCCCGGCGAAACGCTGCCGGACTGGGAGCATCTTCGCGTGACGTTCGACGGGCCCAGCGATATGGGCGGGCGCACCTTTGCGGCCTTTGGGGCCTCGCAGGGGGTTGCTTTCCATATTGAGGACGCCGCTGGCCAGGTGAGTGTGCCGGGAGTGCCGATGGCGCTGCTGCCGGTGGTTGATGGCGACATGACACTTCATTACAGGCTCCGCCTGGTGGGCAACGGAGTGCCGCTGTTGGCAGGGGCTCACCGCGCGGCAGTGCGGTTCAAGTTGGAATACTTTTGAAGATTGAGTTGCGTGTATGTTGAATACGTCGAAAGTCATGAATACGCTGCGCCCCAGCCTCTTTGGCGGGTTGATATCACTGGCTGGAACTGCAATGGGCGCCGGGGATATTGAGTTTAATACCGACGTTCTTGATCTGATTGATCGCTCCAATATTGACCTGTCTCAGTTTGCACGCAGTGGGTTTATCTTGCCTGGCACCTACTCGATGGTGGTCCAGCTCAATACCCAACCTATATCTGAACAATCGGTGGCGTTCTTTGCCCCCGATGATGATCCCAAAGGCAGTGTGCCCTGTTTATCGCGCGAGCTTGTCGAGCAACTGGGCCTCAAGGCGTCCGGTGCTGACCAGCTGAAGTGGTGGAAGGGCGGGCAGTGCCTGGATGTCACGGGCTTGCCCGGCATGGAAGTCAGTGCCGACCTGGGCACGTCCACCCTGGACATCAACCTTCCCCAGGCCTACCTGGAATACAGCGCCATCAACTGGGACCCGCCGTCACGTTGGGACGAGGGGGTGCCGGGGCTGCTGGTCGACTACAACATGACGGCGCAGTCCAGCTACCGCAAAGGTGACGGTACGCGCAATGACCTCAGCGGTAACGGCACACTCGGGGCCAATGCCGGGGCCTGGCGCCTGCGGGCGGATTGGCAAGGGCGTGTCGAGAAAGACCGCGAGGCGCAGGCCAGCCGGCAAAAACTGGAGTGGAGTCGCTATTACGCATATCGCGCCATTCCTGCGCTGAAGGCACGCCTGGTGTTGGGCGAGGACTACCTGTATTCGGACCTGTTCGACAGCTTCCGCTTTACCGGTGCCGGGCTCAAGTCAGACGAAAGCCAGCTGCCGCCCAACCTGCGGGGCTATGCACCGGAAGTGGTCGGGGTGGCCAAGACCAATGCAAAGGTTGTCATCAGCCAGCAGGGGCGTGTGCTCTATGAAACGCTGGTGGCGGCAGGCCCTTTTCGGATCCAGGACCTTAACGACGCCGTGTCCGGCACGCTGGATGTGCGGGTCGAGGAGCAGGACGGTTCGGTACAGAAATTCCAGCTCGATACGGCAGGCGTTCCCTACCTGACGCGTCCCGGGCAGGTTCGTTACAAGCTGTCTGCCGGGCGACCGTCCAACCTGCAGTACCACTCCCACGGTGACTTTTTCGGCACCGGCGAATTTTCCTGGGGAATCAGCAATGGTTGGTCGCTGCTGGGCGGTGCGATAACGGATAACAACTACCGTGCGCTGTCGGTGGGGGCGGGGCGGGATTTGCTGGCGTTCGGGGCCGTTTCCCTGGACGTCACCCAGTCTCGCGCCAGCCTGTGGAACCAGACACTTTCGGGCAAATCCTACCGCCTTCAATATTCCAAGAACTTTGAAGAGTACGACAGCCAGGTCACCTTCGCCGGTTACCGGTTCTCCGAGAAGAACTACTTGAGCATGAGCCAATACCTGGATGCTCGGCACTATGGGTTGAACGGTGAATTGGGTGGGCGCGGCGTGTTCGATGAAGACGGTAACTTCATTGAACACTGGAAACCCATTGGCGGTAACAAGGCGCTGTATACGGTCACGGTGAACAAACAGTTCCGCGATCTGAACACCACGGTGTATGCCAGCTACAACAAACAAACCTATTGGAACCGGCCGGACACCCAGCGCTGGAACCTGTCGGCGTCTCGTTACTTCAACGTGGGCTCTGTCAGGAACATGAGCCTGTCGCTGAATTTATATCGCACCCATGAATACCAATATAAGGACAACGGAGCAGCGCTGACGGTCAGCCTGCCATTGGGACCCACCGGCACCCTGTCGATGGATGCCAACAGGGCCGGCGGCAAAAACAGCTTTACCACACGCTACGCCGATCGCCTGGATGAACGTAACAGCTATCAGGTCAGTGCCAGCGACACCTCGGCCAGCGGCTACCTGAGCCATATTGGTGACCAGGCCGACATCGACCTCAGCGCCACGACGCAACAAGGCAATAACCGCACCCTCAGTGCATCCGTGCGTGGCGGCGGCACGCTCACCCCTTACGGTGGGGCGCTGCATCGAACCACCAGTACCGGCGGAACCCGGCTGCTGGTCGATACCGCCGGTGTGCCCGATGTGCCCGTGCGGGGTTACGGCACGCCGACCCGCAGCAACGCGTTCGGCAAGGCGGTCATCTCCGACATCACCAGCTACCAGCGTACGGCGGCCAGTGTTGACCTGGAGAAATTGCCCAGCGATGTCGAGGCCACTCAATCCGTGACGCAACTGACCCTCACCGAGGGGGCCATTGGCTACCGATCCCTGGAAGTGATTTCCGGCCAGAAGGCCATGGCGGTTCTTCGCCTGCCGGATGGCAGCGCACCGCCCTTCGGCGCCACGGTGAAAAACCGCAAGCAGCAGGACACCGGGGTGGTGAATGACGGCGGGGATGTCTACCTGAGCGGCATTCAGGCCGGCGAGCAGATGATCGTCAGTTGGGGCGGCACCGAGCGCTGCGTCCTGACGCTGCCCGTCGAGTTGCCAACGGATGCGTTCACCGATGCCCTGCAACTGCGCTGCCAGAGGGTAGCCGTCGATCAAGCCTCACCCGAGCCAGCCACCCTGACCGGCCAGCGAAACACTATGGAGAACCCATCCTCATGAAACACAGCACACGTTTTACCTATGCACTGCTGCTGGCGGTCTTGAGCCAGAGCGCCAACGCCGCTGTCGGCCTGGACCGTACCCGCGTGATTTTCGACGGTGGCAAAGACGCAACCAGCGTCAACATCACCAACAACAACCCCCAGTTGCCGTACCTGGCCCAGGGCTGGATCGAGGATGAAGAGGGCAACAAGATCACCTCGCCGTTGATCGTGCTGCCACCGGTCCAACGCCTGGAGCCCGGCAAGCAGAGCCAGGTAAAGGTCCAGGCGTTGCCGGCCGCCAAATCGCTGCCCCAGGATCGGGAGACGGTCTACTACTTCAACCTGCGGGAAATTCCGCCGCGCAGCGACAAGCCCAACACCCTGCAAATCGCCCTGCAAACCCGGATCAAATTGTTTTACCGGCCGCAGGCAATTACCCCCACCCAGCAGGACCTGTCCAACCCATGGCAGGAAAAGCTGACCCTTACCCGGCAAGGCGATCACTACCAGGTGAATAACCCCACGCCTTACTACGTGACCCTGGTGGATGCGCGCAGCAGCAAGGACGGCAAGACCATACCGGGCTTCGAGCCGGTGATGGTCCCGCCCAAAGGCACGCAGGCCCTGGGGCCGACTGCCAAGGAGCTCGGCACCACCCCCTATTTGTCCTACGTGAATGATTACGGTGGCCGTCCGCTGCTGGCGTTCACCTGCAGTGGCGAGACATGCAAGGTGAACACGCAACTGTCTGTGGCCAATCAGTAGTGCCTGCTGCCGGAGAACGTCATGAAGTTGCACACAGTGAAGGTCTTGGGCGGTCTGTTGCTGGCCCTGATGGGGCCGGCGCACGCCGCGGATGACGAGGATGTGGAGGGCATGGTCGGGATGCTCAACATTCTCGGGTCCATGCATGAAACCCCCTGCAGCCTGGAGATGGCATCCCTGCACCAGACGATCGACCTGGGCCCGGTATCGGCCAGCCAGTTGCAACGGCCGGGTGACCAGGCGACCTCCGTGGCCTTTCAACTGCTGTTCGAGGATTGCCGGCGCACCGCCGGCCGCATCGCCAGTGAGCGCACGGGGAACCTGACATGGAGTGCTTATCAACCGGTGCTCTCGGTAGCGTTCATCGCACCAGCCGATGCCGACGATTCACGGCTGGTCAAGGTGCAAGGCATCACCGGGATGGGCCTGCGCCTGACTGATTCCCAGGGGCGCGATGTACAGCTGGGTTCAAGGGGGGAGCCATTGTTCTTGCCCTTGGGCCGCAACACGCAGACCTGGAACGTCCAGCCCACGCGCACCCCGGCACCCCTGACCAGCGGTGCATTCCGGGCCGTGGTGGATTTCAGGCTCAATTATGAGTAAGGGCAGAACAATGACCAGGTTAACCGGCCCGTGGGCCATTTTTATCGGTGCGGGACTGCTGTGGGCGGTCAGCCAGGGCGTGCAGGCCGATACCAACCTGACGATCCGCGCGACCATCATTGCACCTCCACCGTGCGTGATTAACAGCGGCGGCACGCTGAATGTGCCGTTCGGCAATGACCTGCTGACGTCACGGATTGATGGCGTGAATTATCGACGGGACGTGCCGTATACCGTCACCTGCAGTCCTCCCGTTTACAGCAACGCGATGACCCTGGAACTCAAGGGCGCGGCAGCCGGGTTTGATAACAAAGTGCTCTCGACCCCCAAGACCGACCTGGGGGTCAAGCTCTTCGCCAATGGGGCGGACTGGCCGCTGAACACGCCGCTCAGGTTTACCCATCCGACCTTTCCGGCTGTGCAGGCGGTGCCGGTCAAGCGCGCAGGCAGCACGCTGACGGGCGGGGCATTTGCGACCGCCGCCACCCTCGTGATCGAGTACCAATAATGAGGAAACGATCAATGAAATGTTGGCCACAGCGAACGTTGCTCGGCTTGTGTTGCTTCGGCTTTTTCAGTGCTGCGTCGGCCAACCTGACGTTCAACGGAACGCTGAACGAGCCGCCGCCCTGCACGATTGATTCGGGCAGCACGATTGAAGTCGATTTCGGGGATGTCGGCACCAAGCGTGTCGATGGCGTGAAATATCGCAGGGCCGTCGGCTACACCATCCGCTGCGGCGCCTCCGCGCTGCCGTGGCTGTTGAAGTTGAGCGTCAAGGGCGCAGAGACAAGCTTTGATAACGCGGCCCTGCAGACCACTGCGCCTGACCTGGGCATTCGGCTGTACCAGAACAACGCGCCGTTTCGCCTCAACACGCCGCTGGACATCAGCCTGGCGGCACCGCCGACCTTGGAAGTGGTGCCGGTCAAACGGCCGGGTTCGGTCCTGAAGGCCCAAGGGTTCACGGCGGTGGCCACGCTGTTGGCTGAATACCAGTAGGAGTCGAGTGTATGCGACACGCAATGATTCATAAGGGGCTGGTCCTGCTGCTGACCTTCGGCCTGGCGGCCACGGCGCAGGCGGTGGACAACCTGAGGTTCAAGGGCAACCTGGTGGAACAGGCCTGCACCATCCGCCCGGGCGATGAAGCCATCACCCTGGAGCTGTGGGACCTGACCAGCAAGCACCTCTACATCAACACACGCTCAGTGGGCAAACGTTTCACCCTGCACCTGGATGACTGCAATACCACCATCAGCGACTCGGTGACCATCCTGTTCAACGGTGCGGAAAACCGCGCGCTGCCCGGTTTGTTTGCGCTGGACGGTGGCAGCGGTGCCTCTGGTATCGGGCTGGGTTTGGAGACACTGAGCGACAAGCCGGTGCCGGTGAACAAGGTCGGCGACGAACAGAAATTGAGCCCCGGCAACAACGTCATCCTGCTCAAGGCCTATGTGCAGGGTGAGCCGGATGCCCTGCGGGACAAGACCATCGGGCACGGCAGCTACCGTGTGACTTCGACGTTTACGCTGGATTATCCGTAACGCTAAACCGTTATGCATGGGATGAAAGAGAACAACATGAAACGACTATTTGGAGCCGTTGTGCTGCTTGCCCTGGCTGGCGTCACGACGACCGTGAAAGCGGCTGATTGCCGGGTCAATGGCGGCAATTGGCAACGGGTGAGCATTGGCGGGACGTTGAACCTGCAGGTTCCGGTGAATGTGCGGCTGGAGGTGAATGAGCCGCGCATTCTCCTGTCCGGGGTGAGGATCGAATGCCGGTTTGAACCGGACAGCTATACCCCGGATGGACGGCAGGACTACTGGGCCACCGGGACGAGGATCGGCCCGGCCTGGTCGCCTGGTCCGAAGTTCGTCAGCCAGACGACCGGCTTGCGTATCAATGGCAGTTATTGGAACACGCCTATCCAGGCGGGTATCAGGATTGCGACCATGCCTAACAATACGTCTCCGATCCCGATCGATGTCATCCCTTATATATTGATCCGCAACAACCCGACCAACCCGATCGACATTCGAATAGGTGACACTCTGGGCGTGTTACGTCTCGACCAGACCAACAACTACGATTCCTTTTCCACGAGCCTGCAGCTTACGTACATCGCCAACAACGACTTCACCATCTCCCCGTCGTCGTGCACGATCAACAATAACCAACCGATCGAAATCAACTTCGGCAACGTGCACCAGAGGGCGATAGGCACCGACCCCGTATCAACCACCGTTCGTACCGATCGCACGCTCACCTACCGGTGCCCGGACCCGGGGATTACCACGCCGATCACCATTACCTACAAAGGCACGCCGTCCTCGTTCAACGCCAATGCGCTGGTGATGAGCAATCCGAACGTGGGCACGGCCCTTGTCCGTCAGGGGACTGCGGTTCGAGTCAATGGCTCGTTCCTGACCCGTATCACCAACAGTTCCGGGAGCGACGTTGTAACGTTCGCCCTGGTCAAGCAGGCGGGGTCCCTGCCTGTCGAGGGGCCGTTGAACGGCAGCGGCGTACTGGTAATGGGGGTGCCATGACACACCCATACGGTCAGACCTGGCGCGTGACGCGGTTACGTTGTTGGCTGTGGCGTTCCAAAGCCTGGTGGGTCAACTCGCGCATCCATTGTTTTTCGCGGTAGCCCAGTTCGTTGAGCAGCAGGTTGTAGCTGTCGTCCGTCATGGGTTGCCCGGTCAGCACCTGCGGGTGCGGTACACCCAGGGCGTCGGCGAGGCCGATCAGCGTGAGCCCCAACGCTTCCTTCTGCTCGGCGGGTAAGCCGTTGGCCTGGGCCAGCCTGGCCTGGGCTTCCTGCAGTTCATCAAGGCGTGCGCATTGTTCGTCGAAATGCCGGGCATTGGCCTCAAGGGTGTTCGGGTGGTGGTCGTGCAGGTACTGTTCCCAATAGGGCTCCAGCAACATCTGGTTGACCAGGCCATCGCCTTCGCCCAGCTCCAGCACCGTGCTGTAGGCCTGTTCGATCTGCGTAGGTTTTACGTCACCGGTGTCGCGGTACAGCATGTGTTCCGACAGCCAGGGCAGGTCGAGGCGCTTGGCCAGGGAGGTCTGGTAGCTCAGGTAGACCTCCACGTCGTCCACGTTACCCATCACGCCCTCCCGTCGTTGCGAACGCAGCCATTGGCCGAGGCCGCCTTCGGCTTCGGGTTTGAGCCGATGGGCAATGTCCTCGCTGGCGATGCGGTTCAATTGCTTGAGCCGTGCATTGCCCTTTGCCAGCGTCACCAGTTTGCCCTCGCGCTCGCTGGCCGAGGCGGAGTAACGCTGGGCTTCGCTGACCAGCACTTCGATGCCCAGGTCATTGAAAATCTGTGCACTGCCGTCGGCGCACAGGCCGGGAAAACTGGCCATCTTGAACAGCTTTTCACGCAGCGCCGTATCGTTGTGGGCCGCCTCCAGCAAACGCCAGACGCGCTCGCGCAACGTTTCAAGATTGTCCCAATAGGTGTCCATGTCCTGGGGCCGCTGGAAGAAGTCGGGCGCTTCAAGGGCCTTGATCACCTCGAACAAACCCTGGGAGCCGTGCTCGCGCTCCACCGCTTGCCACAGCTCCTGGCGCCTGCCCAGTAACGGCGGCCTGACCCGTTCCAGCCACGGGCCGCTCTCTCCACGGGGTTCATAGCTGCGGTTGGGGTCCAGTCCGGCGGCTTCGCGGTACTGCTCGTACAGCAGGCGCTGGTCGTTGAGCAGGGTGTTGCGGTCCAGGCGGGTATGGGCGACGGTCCGGGCCTCGGCGCTATCGGCCATGAGCGCTGGCACATGATCAATCCGGGTTTGGCTCAGGTCCAGCAGGAAACCCTCCTCCCGTGGGTGGGCAAACAGCCCGGTGGGCCATTGGGTGATGGGGGTGCGGCTCAGGAACAGGCGGCGCAGGTGCGGCATTTTCGAGATGTTCGGTGGCTGCGTCAGCGGGTTGCGGTACAGGTTCAGGTTGCGCAGGTGCTTGAGGTTTTTCAGGCGCGCAACGTCGCCGTTGAGCAGCGTGATCTGGTTTTCCCCCACGTTGAGGTCGCGCAGGTAGCGCATGTTGGCGATGGGCTCGGGCAGCCGCGTCAGTTCGTTCGCACTGACGTCCAGCTCCCGCAGGGACGGGAATGCCTGCAGAAAGGGCCACTGGCTGTCGTTGAACATGCAGTTGGCCAGCTTCAATTGGGTGACGTGCTCGAAACCATTGCCCAGCAGCGGCAGGCTGCCGGGCAGGTCGAGGGCGCTGAGGTCCAGGCTCGCGCCGCTCTGCACCTGGCCCAAGTCGTCGCGGTGCTCGGCGAGGCGGTCTTCCCAGCAGCGATAGAGTTTGTGCGCAATGATATTTTTACGCAGTTTTTCCTCCCGGGCCATGCGGCTGTTTTTGGGATGGGGGCCGGGCAGGCGCTTCCATTGCTCCAGCTCCCGGTACAGGTTGTGCCGCTGCAGGACCAGGCGATTGAGGACATCGTTGTTCAGCCCCGGGCCGATCTCATTGAGGAACCGCTGCAGGCGTTCCTCCTCCAGGGTCGGGAACAGACTGGCCAGCACCTCCCGGGCGCGG
>NZ_JACARK010000555.1:0-4596 GCF_013386655.1 Pseudomonas sp. K5002
GCCACCGGCGTCGACACACGCCTGGTGCAGTTGCACGCCGAGCATCAACGCTTGAGCCGGGTGTTGAACAGTTGGATCGACATCGAGGGTTATCGCGAGGGGGGCGGCTGGGTCAGTGCCCTCGACCGTCGTCGTGCCGCCGGCCGGCTCCTTGAAAGCTGGCGCCACAACCTGCGTGCCCGGCCCGAGGTGCCGCCGGTGGACGGGCGCGAGGTACTGGACCTGTCCGGGTTGTATCTGGGCGACCTGCCGACGTTGCCGGCTTCAATGAGCCACGTCAGCGTGCTTGACCTCACCGAGGTGAAGCTGACGGAGCAGGGGTCCAATGGGTTCCTGGGCAGTTTCCCCCACCTGCGCCGGCTTGTGCTTAACAAGAATGGCCTGGCGCACCTGCCCGAGGTGATCAACCAATACACGGCGCTGACTCATCTCGAAGCCACCTACAATGATTTGCGCGACGCTGTGGAGCTACAGGCACTGCTCGGCCCGTTAAGTGCGCTGGAATGGCTCGACCTCGGCGAAAACACCCTGGCCAGCCTGGATGTCAGCGGCCTGCGCGGGCTGACAAACCTGGACCTGCACAACAACGTCCTGGAGGAATGGCCGGCCGGGGCATTGGAACTGCCGCGACTGCGCACCCTCGACCTCAGCAATAACCAGATCGAGACCATCCCGGACGATGCCCTGTTACCTCGCCACAACCTCCTGATGAGCAACACCAACCTGACGGACAACGGGCTGGAAGAACGCGTGTTCGAGCGCCTGAGCGACTTCCTCGAGGAAACGGGGTTCGGCCTGGGCTATACCCGGGAGCAAATTGATCGCGAGCTCGATGGCTTCCTCCTCAGTACCAGTCACGAGGAAGCGGATCTGAGCGGTGAGCTGCATCCGGAGCTGCTGACGCCCGCAGCACAGAAGGCCCAGTGGTTTGCTGGCGTGGCGGCCGACTCCAGCAAACACGCAGTCTGGGAGTCGCTCAAGAGCGCTGACGACAGTGAGGATTTCTTCTACATCATTTCCCAGCTGAAAAACGCCCAGGACTTCATCACCGACCGCCCTGAGTTGACGCGCCGGGTATGGGAGGTGCTGGAGGCCGCCGAGCAACGTCCGGCGTTGCGCGAGCAACTGTTCGGCAAGGCTCGCGGCATGCGGATCAACGCGACCTGCGGTGACGGTTGGATCCTGCTGTTCAGCGACCTTGAAGTCAGTGTCTATGAGTTCAAGGCCCTGGAAACCGTGGAACCCGGAAAAGAAGGCGCGGCGCTGTTCAAGCTGGCCAGAAGCATGATCCGCCTGGAACAGACTGAAGCCACCGCCAACCGCGTGGTCAGCCTCAAGCCCAGTGTTGACCCGGCGGAAATTCGCCTGGCCTACCGCATCGGCCTGGCCCAACGCCTGGAGTTGCCGCGCCAGCCGTCCGGCATGCTGTACCGCAACCTTTCCCAAGTGAAACAGGCCGATATCGACCAGGCCTACGCCAGCATCATCGGCCGGGAGGCGACCGAGGCGTTCACGGCCGATCTGGTCACGCGCCAGTACTGGGTCGACTACGTGCAGAAGCAATACGCGGCTGACTTTACGACGCTGGCCCAGACCCAGGCCCGCGAGGCTGAAGCCCTGGAGGATCGCTATCCGGCGTTTGGTGCGCAGTACGAGGCGCAAGCCGTGGTATTGGCCAAGCAAAGGATTGAGCAACGCCAGGCCCTGCTGATTCGCCTGTCCGAGCGGGAGAGAGCAACACTGAGGCTATAACAGCCTGTGCCCCGGCGGCAGGTCCGGAAACGGGCCTGCCGCGCCTCAGTGGTCGTTACCCAGGTTCGGCGCCAAGGTGCACAAAAACATTTATCTACCTGCGAAGGCGCTCGCCTGTTCGCTGTACTGGGCCTCCCAAAAGCGTTCTCAGGAAGCCGCACATGTCTACTCCACCTAACGCCCTCGCGGACGAAAGCTTGCACACCGCCCTGATCACGGAGCGCCTGCCCGCGTGGGTCGCCCACATTGCCGCCGTCGATGTGCGCCGGCTCAAACATGGACTGTTGCCCGGCAGGGAGCGGCCTGCCACCAAGGTCCTGCTCTCGCCCGCATTGAACAAGGCACTCGATGACAGTCGCAAGGCCAGCCGTCAGTCCCGCGAAGCCTTGGCCAAGGGCCTTGGCGCGCTGCAAGGCATTGTCGAATTCGCCCAGCCCAAGCTGGAAGCGGCGTTGCGCGAGGCGATGGGCGAGGCCCCGGACGTCAACAAAAACCAGCTGCATTACCTGCGGTATCGCCAGGCCCCGCAGCAGCATTCGTTGTTGCAGGCAGCGCTGCTGAACTTCGAGGGCGATGAAGACTTCACCGATATCGCCCTCGAACAGACCAGCGCCCTGGCGCCGGAAGGTGCGCTGCTGACCGAGTACTACGGCGAGGCGCGGGCGGATGGCTCGCGTGCGGCGCGTTATCGCTACAGCGAAACCCTGTCGATGACTCCACAAACCTTTTCCACCCTGTGCCGCACCCTGGACCTGGGGCAGCAATACCAGGCCCACCTGGCGCAGGTGTTCGATGCCGCTGCCACTCGGGCCGTGGTGCGGGAGCAGATGATTCGCGCGCAAAAAGACCTGCTGACGGTACGCCTGTATACCGCATGGGCGCAGGGCGACATCGGTCCGGCGGTGTTTCTCATGTTGCGTGAAGTGCTGGCAGGTACTTCGCGGCCGCTGCTGGATGGCGAGGTCGTACGTTTCGGTCAACTGTCGATTCTGGGCTGCGAGCTGGGGGAGGTGCTGCTGATCGGGCCGGGTGTCGCACCGACCCGGTCCGTGATCCCGCCCTTGTTTCCTGGGGCAGGTGTGAGCGGGCTGCTTCCCGTGGCGCCTGATACGCGGGTGGTGGCCTGGATTCCGGGCGCGCCGCAGTGCCCGCTCAAGGAATACCCGTCTATGCAGGCGTTCGACAAGGAACTGGCGGTGAACCTGCGCTCACCTGCCTATCAGCAGTTGTTTGCCAGCCTGGTACCTCAGCAACAGGCGCCGCAGTTCCTTGAGCGCCTCAAGGAAAAACTCTACACATTCACCTGGAACCCGCGAGGCTACAAGGAGCAGGTCTACGACGAGCAAATCAACTTGAACCGACGAGAACGGTTGATCGAGGGGGAGTTGTTCGGCGCGCTCTACGAGCGGCATGTACAGCGCCTCAAGGACAATGCCAGAACCCTGGCGGTGCCCACTGCGGAGGCTGATCGAAAAGCCGCACAGGCACGCCATGCTCACTGGTTGAGCATGGGTTTGAACACATTGAATGTGGCCGCATTCATGGTGCCCGGCCTGGGGGAGCTGTTGTTGGCGGTCACGGCGATTCAGTTGGGCCTGGAGGTCTATCACGGCATCGAATCCTGGCAGGAGGGCGATATGGATGCGGCGTGGGAGCACTTGGAGTCGGTGGCGCTGAATGTCGGGTTCATGGCCACCCTGGGCGGAGCGGCAGCCCTCGCTGGCCGGGCGCCCCCGATCCAAGTGTCGAAATGGGTCGATGGGCTGGTGCCGGTGAAGTTGCCGAACGGCGAAACGCGCCTGTGGAAACCGGACCTTGCGGCTTACCGCAGCCATACCGTGCTGGATGCATCGCTCAAGCCCAATGCCCAAGGTCAGTACGCCCACGACGGCAAGATATACGTGCGCCTGGGTGAGGGCCTTTATGAAAAGGCTTTTGATGCCCGGATCAGCAAATGGCGGATCCAACACCCGGACGATCCGGCCGCCTACCAGCCGATCCTTGAACACAACCGGGCGGGGGCCTGGCGCCATTCCCATGAACGCCCCCTGGAATGGGACCGCCTGACTTTGCTGCGGCGCCTGGGCCATGAAACCCAGGGAGTCAGCGATACAACCTTGCGCGCCGTTGGCGACATCAGCGGCATCAGTGACGACCTGTTGCGCAAGGTCCACATAGACGGTTTGCCGATGCCGGCCGTACTGGCCGACACGTTGCAGCTGTTTCGCGGCGCACCGCCACAGGCTGCACTGCTGTCCCCCGAGGGTGCGGTGTTGCAGCGCCGCTTTGCTTCTTTGTCTCGAGGGGCGATCAACGAAATTATCAGTACGGCCAGCGATAAGGAACGCCTGCAGATACTGGGCCGAACCGGTGTTGCGCCGCGCCTGGATAACCTGGCGCGGCGTGCGGTACAGCAACGTCGGCTGAGCAGTGCGTTGGCCGGCTTGTACCTGCCGGCGCTCGCCAGCCTGGACAGTGACCGGTTGGCGTTGCATTGCTTGCAGCAACTGCCGGGCTGGTCTCCCACGCTGCGCCTGGAACTGCGCGCCGACAACCCCAGTGGGCGCTTGCTGGCTGAAGTTGGGCCTGAAGACGCGGCAGTGCGCCGTTACCTGGTCAAAAAAGGCGAGACATTCCTGGCGTGCGACCTGCAGGGGGCTCCTCTTAACAGTCCGGTCCCCGGCAGTCGTAATTTCTATCCATCAATCGTCCATGCCTTGCCCGTGACCCTGCGCCAGTCACTGGGTTTGCCGCTGGCCAGCGCGGACGTCGATTTGCAGCAAGCCCTGGCACGGTATGCCACGGCACACCGCCTCGAAATGGCCGCCGTGCTGAAGATACGCG
>NZ_JACARK010000556.1:0-4717 GCF_013386655.1 Pseudomonas sp. K5002
CGGGTGGCGGTGATGTACCTGGGGAAAATCGTCGAGGAAGGCCCGGTGGAGGCGGTGTTCACCACGCCCCGTCACCCCTACACGGCGGCGTTGATCCAGGCGATCCCGGAGATTGATCCGTACCGCCCGCTGCCCAGCGAACCGTTGCCGGGCGAGCCGCCGAGCCCGCTGAAGCTGCCCAGTGGTTGCGCCTTTCACCCGCGTTGCCGACATGCACGAGCCGTGTGTGCCGAGGTATTGCCGCCGACTCACGTTGTGCAAACGCATCGGTACAGTTGCGTGCTTGAAGAACCTTTGCTTTGAACCCTTCCTGCCGATCATGAACAACCGCCGTTATAGACAAGGAGTTATGACATGCAATCCCGTCACTTGAAGTTGCTCGCCGCCGCCACACTCACCGCGTGGTCGCTGACCGCCGGTATCGCCCACGCGGCCGGCGTGCTCACCATCGGTTGCCGCGAAGACAGCACCACGTTTGACCCGATCAAAAGCGCGCAGAACCGCGACACCTGGGTGTTCGCCAACGTCTACGACACCCTGGTGCGCGTGGACAACCTGGGCACCAAGATGGAACCGGGGCTGGCAGAAAGCTGGGACATTTCCAAGGACGGCCTGACGTACACCTTCAAGCTGCGTGCCGCGAAGTTCTCGGATGGCTCGCCGATCACCGCCGACGACGCTGCCTTCAGCCTGTTGCGCATCCGCGACAACAAGGCCTCGCTGTGGAGCGACCCGTTCAGCCTGATCAACACCGCCAAGGCCAGCGACCCGCAAACCCTGGTAGTGACCTTGAAAACCCCGGCAGTGGCCTTCCTCTCGCAACTCGCTTCGCCGACGGTGTCGATCCTGTCGGAAAAAGCCATGACCAAGATGGGCGAAGACGCCTACTCGGAAAACCCGGTGACCTCCGGCGCATTTACCGTGGACGAGTGGCGCAAGGGCGATCGGGTGATCCTGAAGAAGAACCCGAACTTCTGGCAGGCCAGCAACGTGAGCCTGGATGGTGTGGAATGGGTCTCCGTCACCGACGACAACACCCGCATGCGCATGGTGCAGAACAATGAGCTGGACACGGCGATCTTCGTCCCGTTTTCCCGGGTTGAAGAGCTGAAAAAAGACAAGAACGTGGTGGTGCACTCCGACCCGTCTACCCGTGAAGATCACTTGTTGATCAACCACGCCCACGGCCTGCTGGCCAAGCCGGAAGTGCGCCAGGCGCTGGACATGGCCATCGATAAACAATCGCTGGTGAAAACCGCCACCTTCGGCCAGGGCACCGTGGCCTATTCCTACATCCCAAAAGGCTCGCTGTACCACTACGCCAACAACCTGCAACGCCCGTATGACCCGACCGAAGCCAAGAAGCTGCTGGCGGCTGCCGGCGCTCAGGATTTGAAGCTCAACTACGTGGTCAACGCCGGCAACGAAGCCGACGAGCAGATTGCGGTGATGATCAAGGATCAACTGGCCAAGGTCGGTGTGACGGCCAACCTGCAAAAGGTCGACCCGACCCAAAGCTGGCAGATGCTGGTGGACGGCGATTACGATATTTCGGTGATGTACTGGACCAACGACATCCTCGACCCGGACCAGAAGACCACCTTCGTGCTGGGCCACGACACCAATCAGAACTACATGACCCGCTACAAGAACGACAAAGTG
Organism: Pseudomonas sp. K5002; assembly: GCF_013386655.1. Taxonomy (NCBI): domain Bacteria; kingdom Pseudomonadati; phylum Pseudomonadota; class Gammaproteobacteria; order Pseudomonadales; family Pseudomonadaceae; genus Pseudomonas; species Pseudomonas sp. K5002. Next base: position 1,663 of record NZ_JACARK010000556.1, read on the forward strand.
AAGGACCTGGTGGCGGCCGCGCGGATCGAGGCGGATCCGGTCAAGCGTGAGCAGATGTATGTGGACCTGCAGAAAATGGCGAAACAGGATGTGAACTGGATCGACCTGTACTACAGCCCGTACATCAACATCTCACGCAAGAACGTGAGCAACTTCCTGCAAAACCCGTTGGGGCGCTTCACGCTTGAGGAAGTGGTGAAGAACTAAGTTCTAGAGATCACCGCAATACAAATGTGGGAGCGGGCTTGCTCGCGAAGGCGGTGGATCAGTCGATATCTCTGTTGACTGACACTCCGCCTTCGCGAGCAAGCCCGCTCCCACATTAGGTTGTACTGTGTTCCAGATACTTATTGCGCGTCAAACGCCTGCCCATTGATGCCGGTACTGTCCGGCCCCATCAGGTACAGGTACACCGGCATGATTTCCTCCGGTGTCGGGTTATCGGTCGGGTTCTCCCCTGGATACGCCTGGGCCCGCATGCTGGTGCGGGTGGCGCCTGGGTTGATGCTGTTGGCGCGCACCGGTGCGACGTTATCCAGCTCGTCCGCCAGGGTTTGCATCAGGCCTTCGGTGGCAAACTTCGACACCCCGTACGCCCCCCAATAGGCACGGCCCTTGCGGCCCACGCTGCTTGAGGTGAACACCACCGACGCATCCTGGGACAGCTTGAGCAGCGGCAACAGCGTGCTGGTCAGCATGAACATCGCGTTGACGTTCACATGCATCACCCGCATGAAGTTCTCGCCGGACAACTGCTCGATCGGTGTACGCGGGCCAATGATCGAGGCGTTGTGCAGCAAACCGTCGAGGTGGCCGAACTCCTTTTCGATCATCGCTGCCAGCTCATCGTATTGATGGGGCAGGGCGGTCTCCAGGTTGAACGGGATCACCACCGGCTGCGGCTGGCCGGCGGCTTCGATTTCGTCGTAGACCTGGGCCAGGTTGGCTTCGGTCTTGCCCAGCAGCAGCACGGTGGCGCCGTGGGCCGCATAGGTTTTGGCCGCCGCTGCGCCAATCCCGCGACCGGCGCCGGTGACCAGGATGACCCGGCCTTTGAGCAGTTCTGGACGTGCGGAGTAATCAAACATAAACAACCTCGACAAAGTTCACAGAAAATCCATGTGATTGATTGCGGCTAAGGCTGGCCAAGGCTTCTGTGGCGAGGGAGCTTGCTCCCGTTGGGTTGCGAAGCAGCCCCAGCTTTCGCGACTGCTGCGCAGTCGAACGGGAGCAAGCTCCCTTTCCACAAAATTGCAGCAACCTCAGGCAGTCCCGATCAGCAGCTGCACAGCGCGCTGTCCAGCACTTTGCGCAATTCCAGCGGGTGATCCACCACCACATCGGCACCCCAGTTGCGCGGGTTGTCGTCCGGGTGGATATAGCCGTAGGTGACCGCCGCGGTGCGAGTGCCGGCGTCGCGGCCCGACTCGATGTCCCGCAGGTCATCCCCCACGAACAGCACGCTGGCCGGGTCCAGGTCGAGCATCTTGCACGCCAGGATCAACGGTTCCGGGTCCGGCTTGCTGTTCTTCACGTGGTCCGGGCAGATCAGCAGCGCGGAGCGCTCGGCCAGGCCCAGCTGCTGCATGATCGGTTCGGCAAAGCGCAGTGGCTTGTTGGTGACCACGCCCCAGATCAGCCTGGATTTCTCGATATCCACCAGCAGCTCCTCCATGCCCTCGAACAGCTTGCTGTGGATCGCGCAGCCCTTGAGGTAACGCTCGAGGAATTCCTGGCGCAGCTCTTCAAAGCCCGGGGACTCGGGGTCCATGGAAAAGGTCACGGCGACCATCGCCCGGGCGCCGCCGGAGATTTCATCGCGGATGTGCTGGTCGTTGATCGGTGCCAGGCCGCGGTCAGCGCGCATGGCCTGGCAGATGGCGATAAAGTCTGGCGCGGTGTCCAGCAGGGTACCGTCCATGTCGAAAAGAACCGCTCGCAACTTCACAGGCTTACTCCTCGCGCAGGGTCTGGATCATGTAGTTGACGTCAACGTCGCTGGCCAGCTTGTAGTGCTTGGTCAGCGGGTTGTAGGTCAAGCCGATGATGTCCTTGACGGTCAGCCCGGCCTGACGGCTCCAGGCGCCCAGCTCGGAAGGGCGGATGAATTTCTTGAAGTCATGGGTGCCGCGGGGCAGCAGCTTCATGATGTATTCGGCACCGATGATCGCGAACAGGTACGCCTTCGGATTGCGGTTGATGGTGGAGAAGAACACCTGGCCACCGGGCTTGACCATGCGGAAGCAGGCGCGGATCACCGAGGACGGGTCCGGCACGTGCTCGAGCATTTCCAGGCAAGTGACCACGTCGAACTGCCCGGGCATCTCTTCGGCCAGCTCTTCGGCGGTGATCTGCCGGTATTCGACGTTCACGCCGGACTCCAGTTGGTGCAACTGGGCCACGGCCAATGGCGCTTCGCCCATGTCGATACCCATCACGGTGGCGCCGCGCTGAGCCATGGATTCACTGAGGATCCCGCCGCCGCAACCCACATCCAGTACCTTCTTGCCGGCCAGGTTGACGCGCTCGTCAATCCAGTTGACCCGCAGCGGGTTGATGTCGTGCAGGGGTTTGAACTCGCTTTCGCGGTCCCACCAGCGATGGGCGAGGGCTTCGAATTTGGCGATTTCAGCGTGGTCGACGTTGCTCATGGGGAATCCTCTAAATCTGATAAAACGTTTTGCCGGCCCTGGCATGCGTTGCCAGGGCGGGTGTTATTCGCTGTGTCCGCTGATGCGCTGGCCCCAGGCGATGGCCGTGGCGCACAACTGTTGTTCATCCAGGCGGGTCAGTTGCCGGTCGTCGAGCAATTGCTTGCCGCCGACCCAAAGGTGTTTCACACAATCGCGTCCGGTGGCATATATAAGCTGTGAGACCGGATCGTAGATCGGTTGTTGCGCCAGGCCCGACAGGTCGAAGGCCACGATGTCAGCGGCCTTGCCGACTTCCAGCGAGCCGATTTGACTTTCCAGGCCCATGGCCCGGGCGCCGTTGAGGGTGGCCATGCGCAGGGCGCGGTGGGCATCCAGGGCGGTGGCCGAGCCGGCGACGGCCT
>NZ_JACARK010000557.1:0-1575 GCF_013386655.1 Pseudomonas sp. K5002
CCCGCTCCCACATTGATAGTCGTTGTTTTCCAGACGTGTTCCCGCAGCGAGAACCCCATGTCTCAAACCCCACCCACCGGCCAACCCGCCTACGTCTTGCACAGCCGCGCCTACCGCGAGACCAGCGCCCTGGTGGACTTCCTCACGCCCCAAGGCCGCCTGCGCGCGGTCTTGCGCAGTGCACGCGGCAAGGCCGGCACCCTGGCGCGGCCCTTCGTGGCCCTGGAAGTGGAGTTTCGTGGACGCGGCGAGCTGAAGAACGTCGGCCGCATGGAAGCTGCCGGCGCCTCCAACTGGCTCAACGGTGAGGCGCTGTTCAGCGGCCTCTACCTCAACGAATTGCTGATCCGCCTGCTCCCCGCCGAAGACCCGCACCCCGGCGTCTTCGATCATTATGCCGCCACCTTGCTCGCCCTCGCCGAAGGCCGTCCCCTGGAGCCGCTGCTGCGCGCATTCGAATGGCGCCTGCTGGATGACTTGGGCTACGGCTTCGAACTGAGCAACGACCTGCACGGTGAGCCCATCGCCGCCGACGGCATGTATCGCCTGCAAGTGGACGCAGGCCTGGAGCGGGTCTACCTGCTGCAACCCGGCTTGTTCCNNCCAGGGCACCGAATTGCTCGCCATGAGTGAAGCCGACTGGACCGCCCCCGGCGCCCTGTCCGCCGCCAAGCGCCTGATGCGCCAAGCGCTGGCCGTGCATCTGGGCGGTCGGCCACTGGTCAGCCGCGAGTTGTTTCGAAAGCCCTGACATCCCCGTGTATGCTGTGCAGCGATTCCTTCCCTCTTCAGGAGCGCTTTTCGTGACCACCAGCAATCGCATTCTTCTCGGCGTGAACATCGACCACGTAGCCACCCTGCGCCAGGCCCGGGGCACCCGTTACCCGGACCCGGTCAAGGCCGCGCTGGACGCCGAAGAAGCGGGCGCCGACGGCATCACCGTGCACCTGCGCGAAGACCGGCGCCACATCCAGGAGCGCGATGTGCTGCTGCTCAAGGACGTGCTGCAAACCCGCATGAACTTCGAAATGGGCGTTACCGAGGAAATGATGGCGTTCGCCGAGCGCATTCGCCCGGCGCATATCTGCCTGGTGCCGGAAACCCGCCAGGAACTGACCACCGAAGGCGGCCTCGATGTCGCCGGCCAGGAAGCGCGGATCAAGGCTGCCGTGGAGCGCCTGTCGAAGATCGGCAGTGAAGTCTCGCTGTTCATTGATGCCGACGAGCGCCAGATCGAAGCTTCGCGCCGTGTCGGTGCCCCGGCCATCGAACTGCACACGGGCCGTTATGCCGACGCGACCACGCCGACCGAAGTTGCCGACGAATTGCAGCGCATCATCGACGGCGTCAACTGCGGCCTGGGCGAAGGCCTGATCGTCAACGCCGGCCACGGCCTGCACTACCATAACATCGAAGCCGTGGCTGCGATCAAGGGCATCAACGAGCTGAACATCGGCCATGCACTGGTGGCTCATGCGCTGTTCGTCGGCTTCAAAGGCGCCGTCGCCGAGATGAAAGCCTTGATTCTGGCCGCCGCCAAACATTAAAAGAGCGCTGAAGATCCAATGTGGGAGC
>NZ_JACARK010000557.1:1621-3214 GCF_013386655.1 Pseudomonas sp. K5002
AAGCCCGCTCCCACATGTGGCAATGCGAACCCTTACTGTTTAGGTGATGCCGGTGTATGGTATCTGCCCTTTGCGGGTCTCGGACCCGCGGCAGATACGTGAGGTTGTTGTGTCCCAATCGTTTTCCCGTCGACAAATCCTGGGTGGTCTTGCCGGTCTCGCGGTGGTGGGCGTCGGTGCCGGTGGCGCCTATCGCTACTGGCTCGGGAAGGTGGCCGAGGCCGAGGCGGGGCACGATTACGAGCTGATCGCCGCGCCGCTGGACGTGGAGCTGGTGCCGGGGCACAAGACCCAGGCCTGGGCCTTCGGCCCTTCGGCGCCGGGCACCGAGTTGCGAGTGCGCCAGGGTGAATGGCTGCGGGTACGCTTTATCAACCACCTGCCGGTCGCCACCACCATCCACTGGCATGGCATACGCCTGCCGCTGGAAATGGACGGCGTGCCGTATGTCTCGCAATTGCCGGTACTGCCGGGCGAATACTTCGACTACAAATTCCGCGTGCCCGATGCCGGCAGCTATTGGTATCACCCCCACGTGAACAGCAGCGAAGAACTGGGCCGTGGCCTGGTGGGCCCGCTGATCATCGAGGAGCGCGAACCCACCGGTTTCAAGCACGAACGCACCCTGAGCCTGAAAAGCTGGCACGTGGACGAAGAGGGCGCTTTTGTCGCCTTCAGCATTCCCCGCGAAGCGGCCCGGGGCGGCACCGCCGGACGCCTGTCGACCATCAATGGCGTGTCCCAGGCGGTGATTGATTTGCCGGCCGGGCAGATCACCCGTGTGCGCCTGCTCAACCTCGATAACACCCTGACCTATCGCATCAACATCCCCGACGTTGAAGCGCAGATCTATGCCCTGGACGGCAACCCCATCGAACCGCGCCCGCTGGGCAAGGAATACTGGCTCGGCCCTGGCATGCGCATCTGCCTGGCGATCAAGGCGCCGCCCGCCGGTGAAGAATTGTCGATCCGCAACGGCCCGGTACGCCTGGGCACCTTCCGCTCGGTGGCCAGCACCGACACGGCGACCGAATGGCCGCCTGCGTTGCCGGCGAACCCGATTGCCGAGCCGGACCTGGCCAATGCCGAGAAACTCAACTTCAATTTCGAATGGGTTGGATCGGTCTCGGTGAACGTGGACAATAAGCCACCGAGCCTGTGGCAGATCAACGGCCAGGCCTGGGACATCACCGACAAGACCTGCGCCGACCGCCCGATTGCCAAGCTTGCAAAGGGCAAGAGCTACATTTTCGAATTGAAGAACATGACCCAGTACCAACACCCGATCCACCTGCACGGCATGAGTTTCAAGGTCATCGCCTCGAACCGCCACAAGGTGATTCCGTACTTCACCGACACCTACCTGCTGGGCAAGAACGAGCGTGCCCGCGTGGCGCTGGTGGCGGATAACCCGGGTGTCTGGATGTTCCACTGCCATGTGATCGACCACATGGAAACCGGCCTGATGGCCGCCATCGAGGTGGCGTGATGCGCCAGTTTCGCCCCACGGCGATTATCGACCGCAGCCGCGACCAGGACTTCATGCGTGAAGCGCTGGCCCTGGCTGCCCAGGGGGCCGCGCTGGGCGAAGTG
>NZ_JACARK010000558.1:0-5683 GCF_013386655.1 Pseudomonas sp. K5002
GGCCCACGCGACCTTCTCCGGCGCGCTGCTCTGGCCGTACATCTACCCCTGGCCACAACGCCCCAGCGGCCTGGTGGAGCAAGGCTTTGCCGAGTTGGCCAAGCGCTGGCTGCCGATTCTCGATTGCTTCGAGGCGGCCGGCGTCGACCTGTGCTACGAAATCCACCCCGGCGAAGACCTTCACGACGGCGCCTCTTTCGAGCGCTTCCTCGAAGCCGTCGACCACCATCCCCGGGCCAACATTCTCTACGACCCCAGCCACCTGCTGCTGCAGCAAATGGATTACCTGGGCTTCATCGACCGCTACCACGCGCGCATCCGCATGTTCCACGTCAAGGACGCCGAGTTTCGCCCCGACGCGCGCTCCGGCGTGTATGGCGGCTACCAAGGATGGGTCGACCGCCCTGGCCGTTTTCGCTCATTGGGCGATGGCCAGATCGACTTCAAATCGATCTTCAGCAAGCTCACCCAGTACGACTTCCACGGCTGGGCCGTGCTGGAGTGGGAGTGTTGCCTGAAGGACGCGCAACAAGGCGCGGCAGAAGGGGCGGAGTACATCCGCCAGCACATGATCCGCAAGACCAGCAAGGCATTCGATGACTTCGCCGGCGTGACATCCGACGAGCAATCCAACCGACGGCTGCTGGGCCTGCCCGACGCCTGAACAGCGCCTCTGCCCCAAAATAACAATAAAACGGTGACCACAATGAAAGCGCGACTGAGCGTCATGATGTTCCTGCAATTCTTCATCTGGGGCGGCTGGTTCGTCACCCTCGGCACCTTCCTCGCCAGCAACCTGGGGGCCAGCGGCGGGCAGATCGGCATGGCGTTTTCCACCCAGTCGTGGGGGGCGATCATCGCCCCGTTTATCATCGGCCTGATCGCCGACCGCTACTTCAACGCCGAGCGCATCCTGGCGGTGCTGCACCTGATCGGCGCGGTGCTGCTGTACCAGCTGTACCGCGCGCCGGACTTCGTCGGCTTTTATCCCTACGTGCTGGCATACATGGTCATCTACATGCCGACCCTGGCACTGGTGAACTCGGTGGCCTTCCGGCAAATGAGCGACCCGGCCCAGGAGTTTTCGCGCATCCGTGTGTGGGGCACCTTGGGCTGGATTGTTGCGGGGCTGGTGATCAGCTTTGTGTTCGCCTGGGATTCGCAGCAGTCGATCACCACGGGCGCGTTGCGCAACACCTTCCTGATGTCTGCCATCGCGTCAGTGGTGCTGGGTTTCTACAGCTTCACCTTGCCGCGTACCGCGCCCTTGAAAGCCGAGGCGGGCAAGGGTGATATCAAGCAACTGCTCGGGCTGGATGCGCTGGGGTTGCTCAAGGATCGCAGCTACCTGGTGTTCTTCATCGCCTCGATCCTGATCTGCATTCCCCTGGCGTTCTACTACCAGAACGCCAACCCGTTTCTCGCGGAAATCGGCGTGACCAACCCCACGGCAAAAATGGCCATTGGGCAAGTGTCCGAGGTGCTGTTCATGCTGCTATTGCCGCTGTTCATCCAGCGTTTTGGCATCAAGGTCGCGCTGTTGGTGGGCATGCTGGCGTGGGCGCTGCGCTATGCACTGTTCGCCTACGGCAATAACGGCGAGCTGGCCTTCATGCTGTTTACCGGGATTGCGCTGCATGGCATCTGCTATGACTTCTTCTTTGTCTCGGGGCAGATCTACACCGACGCGAAAGCGCCGGAGCGCTTCAGGAGTTCGGCGCAGGGGCTGATTACCCTGGCTACGTACGGTGTGGGCATGTTGATTGGGTTCTGGGTGGCGGGGCAGGTGACCGACCACTATGTGGCGGCGGGTAGCAGCCATGACTGGCGCAGCATCTGGCTGTTTCCGGCGGGTTTTGCGCTGGTGATCTTTTTTTGTTTTTCGCTGGCGTTCAAGGGGCGGGAGCGGGTGGCAGCAGAGCCGGCTGATTGACGCATGGCGCCCGCAAAGCGGCGTTGCGCAGCGTTGGTATCGCGCTAGAATGGCCCGGCGCAGCGAGTCGACTGTGCGGCCAGAATGTTTGAAGGAGACGCTAATTGCTGTGCAACCAGTGCGAAGAAGAACACCGGATTGACGAGATGGAGCTGGCGTTTCGACGTCCTGATGCCGTTATGGCGCTATCGCAAGACGACAGAGAGAGTGGGGTCCAGGAGAACAATGACCTGGCCATCATCGGCGGTAAGCAATTTTTCATTCGTGCGTTGCTGCCATTGCCGGTGCTGGGTCGCGAGGAGGTTTTTCACATCGGTATTTGGGTCAGGATCGAGCAGTTGGATTTTGAGCGGGTTTACGAACTCTGGGATGACCCGCAGCAATCAAGCGAACCACCGTTTTCGGTGACGATTGCCAATGACATCCCGGGTCTGCCTGCAACATGTGGGCTCCCCGCCATGCTGAACCTGACTGACCCGGCCAACCGGCCAAAGGTGACGCTGATCGCGAGTAACCATCCGCTGTCGCTTGAGCAATGCCGAGGCATTACGGCGCATCGTGCACACGAATATGTGGTGTGGACACGTTGACGCCACTGCCAGTAGAGACCATAAGAAACGCTGCGACCGAATGCCCGACTCTTCATGGATCGACCAACAGTTAAAGTCTGAATAAACGAAGACCTCGTTGTGCGCGCCTGCGCGTTTCTACCCCCTGGGTTTCAGGTATCCTCCGCGCCCGCCAATCACTATTTTCCAAACCATGCCAGAACACAACATGCAGGCCCTGTTGGAGTCGATCCTCGACGAAGTCCGTCCACTGATCGGCCTCGGCAAGGTCGCCGACTACATCCCCGCGCTCGCCGACGTGCCGGCCCAGCAACTGGGCATTGCCGTGTATGGCAATGACGACTCGTCCTACTGCGCGGGCGATGCCCACACCTTGTTCTCCGTACAGAGCATTTCCAAGGTATTCAGCCTGGTGCAGGCCATCGACCATGGCGGCGAAAGCATCTGGGAACGCCTGGGCCACGAACCGTCGGGGCAGCCGTTCAACTCCATGGTGCAACTGGAGTTCGAGCGTGGGCGGCCACGCAACCCGTTTATCAACGCCGGTGCGCTGGTGATCTGCGACATCAACCAATCGCGCTTTGCCGTGCCTATTTTGTCCATGCGTGATTTTGTGCGGCGGCTGTCGGGCAACCCGCAGATCCTGGTCAACAGCGTGGTGGCCGAATCCGAAGCCCAGCACGGTGCGCGCAATGCGGCCATGGCGTACCTGATGAAGTCCTTCGGCAACTTCCACAATGACGTGGATGCAGTGCTGCACAGCTACTTCAACTATTGCGCATTGCAGATGAGCTGCCTGGACCTGGCCAAGGCATTTTGCTTCCTGGCGAATGAGGGGGTGTGCACCCACAGCAGCGAGCAGATTCTGACGGCGCGCCAGACCAAGCAAGTGAACTCGATCATGGCCACCAGCGGGCTGTATGACGAGGCGGGGAATTTTGCGTATCGCGTCGGGTTGCCGGGAAAGAGCGGGGTAGGCGGCGGGATTCTCGCGGTGGTGCCGGGGCAGTTTACGGTGTGCGTGTGGTCGCCGGAGTTGAATGCGGCAGGCAATTCGCTGGCGGGGATGAAGGCGTTGGAGTTGTTGAGCGAGCGTATCGGATGGTCGGTTTTTTGAAGAGACTTGATCGCTCCCACGCTCTGCGTGGGAGCGCTGCCCTGGACGCTCTGCGTCTGCCTTTGTGACGCGGAGCGTCACAGTCTGCATTCCCACGCGGAGCGTGGGAACGAGCTCAGCGCGGGCTGGTTTGCGCGCATCGATCCAGCGCTTTGTCGACCAGCATCTGCACACCTTCCAGCATCCGGCAAATGCCCAGCGCCACGTTGCGCTGGGTACCATCGACTTCGAAGGCCAGGTGAGCGGCGATGACATTGATCGACGCCAGGTCTTGCGAGGCATTGGCCAGCAAGGTTTCCGTGTCCAGGTCCGTACGCACGGTAAATAATCCATCGAACGGTAGCTCGGTGGGTTCAGGCGGTTGGGGTTGGGCGTCAGGTTTCAGATAGTGGTGAATGGCGCGGTAAGCGGCTTCTTGAAGCCGGTCGGTATGCGGTGGGGGATTTGGGCTGTCTTTAATCATGGTGAAGCTCCGTCGATAAGTGGAGCCACCACCGTTCGCGGTCAAACGAGGAGGGTGGCAGCTGTACGCGGGTTGACCGACCGGTTATCAACGAACCCGGCATACCCGAAGGTATCCCGCGCACAGCCGCCGCGACACGATAACTCAGGCATAAAAAAAACGCCTGGAATAGGTGTGGGCGTTGCAGTCGTCGATTGGTCGGACGGTCAAATCCGGTCGCTGAATTGGCAGCGACTGCGGGAGGTTAGTCAGCCCGGGTCCGACCGACAACCTGAAACAGTTGTCGGAAAAATCCGAGCATGTCTCCCTCAGTCAGAGACGGTCCATGTTGCACAATCGTGTGGTCCTGGCCACCGCCAAGTCGGTGCTCCGGCTATTGATCGCTCCCACGCTCTGCGTGGGAGCGCAGCCCTGGACGCTCTGCGTCTGCCTTTGTGACGCGGAGCGTCACCGTAGGCATTCCCACGCGGAGCGTGGGAACGAGCTTAAAATCCGAGTGCGTCTCCCTGTCGAGGAGAGTGCTGCTACCATCGACGCAATCCCTCATCAGTCAGAGACAATCCATGTTGCCTAATCGCGTGGTCCAGGCCGCCGCCAAGTCGGTGCTGCAGCAGCTCGTTACGCGGATCACGCCACAGTCCACCGAAGCCTCCATCGCCGAAATGGCGACGCAGATGCTCGCGGATTCCGGCTATCCGCAGACCTGGTATTACGACTGCCCGGCCTTCGTATTGCTGGGTTCGCGCAGTGCGCTTTCGGTGTCGGGACGCGACTATCGGCCCAGTGATGAAGCCGTTGGTTTACACAATCTGATCACGGTGGATTTGAGCCCGAGAGCAGGCAATGTGTGGGGCGACTGTGCCCGCTCTTTCTATGTGGAGGAGGGCGTGTGCCGGGCGGTGCCGGTGGGGGCCGAGTTCAGCAGGGGTTATGAAGTCGAGCACCTGCTACACGCGATGATGCGCACATTCGCCCGGCCTGAAACCACGTTCAACGATCTCCACGCGTTCGCCAATGACCTGATCGCATCCGAGGGGTTCGAGAACCTCGATTTCGCCGGCAACGTCGGCCACAGCATCTGCGAGCAGCGTGACCAAAGGCTCTACATCGAGGCGGGCAATCATCGGCGCCTGGAGGAGGTGACGTGCTTTACCTTCGAGCCGCATGCTCGCGAGCGAGGCGGTCGCTGGGGCTACAAGCATGAAAATATCTATTTCTTCAGTGATGAGGGAAAGGTCTGCGAGCTTTGACGAAGGCGCCGGTCTCCTGAGGACTCGCGGCGCCTTCGGTTTTTTCGCGAGCAAGCTCGCTCCTACAGGGAGAGGCGATCCAGCAGGCTGTACCACGCCACGCCCGCGCCGATGTAGAAGCGTTGCAAGCCATGCAGTGGCAACCGCTGCAAAGGCGTTACCGGGTAAGCGAAGTCGGAGCGGCTGTCACACAAGCGCCCGGCCAATTGCTGGCCGAGGCTGGTGCACAGGGCTATCCCGCGTCCGTTACAGCCCAATGCCAGGGTCAGGCCGGGTGCGGGTTCGTGGACGTGAGGCATAAAGTCCCGGGTGATCGCGATCCGGCCCGCCCAGCGGTACTCGAAGTCCAGC
>NZ_JACARK010000056.1:0-1341 GCF_013386655.1 Pseudomonas sp. K5002
GCAGCAACGGATATGTACACGGTCCATTACAACCAACTCAAACCCCACACAACGAACGCAGCAACCCGGTATCCAGATGCTGCTCTACCAAGTCCGCCAACCGCTCAATATCCCGCTCCCGCAACCCGTGATAATCCACCTCCTGCACATCCTCCAACCCCGCCCACCGCAACAACGCACTACACGCAGCCGGCGTCTCAAACACCCCATGCAGATAGGTCCCGAGAACCTGCCCATCCTCACTCTGAGCCCCATCCAGGCGCCCATCGTCCAACTGCACCGCAGCCCGCACCAAGCCAGCGCCACTGGTTACACCCGCGTGGATCTCATACCCACTCACCTCGGCCTCCTCCAGCAACAACCGCCCCCGCACGTTACGCAGCTGCTTCTCCTCCTCCAGGGTCGTACTGAACGCCAACAACCCCAGCCCAGCGCTAGAACCACAAGGCCCTTCCAACCCCAGCGGGTCATGCACCTGCTCCCCGAGCATCTGCAACCCACCACAAATCCCCAACACCTTCCCGCCATAACGCAGGTGCCGCGCCACCGCCGTATCCCACCCGTTGGCCCGCAAATACGCCAAATCACTGCGCACACTCTTCGAGCCCGGCAAAATAATCAGGTCCGCCGCAGGAATCGCCTGCCCCGGCCCCACAAACTGCAAATCCACCTGCGGGTGCAAGCGCAACGGATCAAAATCCGTGTGATTACTGATCCGCGGCAACACCGGCACCACCACCTTGAGCACCTGCGCCGCCTTGTCGATCTGGCGCTGGTCGATGCCGTCCTCGGCCTCCAGGTGCAAATCCATCACATACGGCAACACCCCCACCACCGGCTTGCCCGTGCGCGCTTCCAGCCAATCCAGCCCCGGCTGCAACAACGCAATATCCCCGCGAAACCGGTTGATGATGAAGCCTTTGACCCGCGCCTGTTCGGTCGGCGACAACAATTCCAGCGTACCCACCAGGTGCGCAAACACCCCGCCACGATTGATGTCGGCAATCAGCAGCACCGGGCAGTCCACCGCTTCGGCAAAGCCCATGTTGGCAATGTCGTTCGCCCGCAGATTGATCTCGGCCGGCGAACCCGCACCCTCGACCATCACCACCGGGTAAGCCGCACTCAACCGCGCATGAGAGGCCAGCACCGCTTGCATCGCGATGGCTTTGTAATCGTGATAAGCCACGGCATTCATGGTGGTCACGGCGCGCCCGTGGATGATCACTTGGGAGCCCGTGTCGCTGTTGGGTTTGAGCAGCACCGGGTTCATGTCGGTGTGGGGCGCCAGGTTCGCGGCCTGGGCCTGCACCGCCTGGGCCCGGCCGATCTCGCCGCCTT
>NZ_JACARK010000559.1:0-5145 GCF_013386655.1 Pseudomonas sp. K5002
GCTGGCGCGGCATAACGTGCCGGTGCTGGGGATCAACCGCGGAAGCCTGGGGTTCCTCACCGATATTCGCCCCGACGAGCTGGAAGTCGAAGTGGCCAAGGTGCTGGACGGCCATTACCTGGTGGAAAACCGCTTCCTGCTGCAAGCCGAAGTGCGCCGCCACGGCGAAGCCATCGGCCAGGGCGACGCCCTCAACGATGTGGTGCTGCACCCCGGCAAGTCGACGCGGATGATCGAGTTCGAGTTGTACATCGACGGCCAGTTCGTGTGCAGCCAGAAGGCCGACGGCCTGATCGTCGCCACGCCGACCGGGTCCACGGCCTACGCGCTGTCGGCCGGTGGGCCGATCATGCATCCCAAGCTGGATGCCATTGTGATCGTGCCGATGTATCCCCATATGTTGTCCAGCAGGCCTATCGTGGTCGATGGCAACAGTGAGCTGAAAATCGTGGTGTCAAAAGACATGCAGATCTACCCGCAAGTCTCCTGCGACGGGCAGAACCATTTCACCTGCGCCCCCGGTGACACCATCACCGTGAGCAAAAAGGCACAGAAGTTGCGGTTGATCCACCCGCTGGACCACAACTACTACGAAGTGTGCCGGACCAAGCTGGGCTGGGGCAGCCGCTTGGGGGGTGGAGGCGACTGATGCTCGATCCCGCGCGTAGCTACGACCTGATTGGTGACGTGCACGGTTGCGCTCATACCCTTGAGCACTTGCTCGACCGGTTGGGTTACCACAAGCAGGGCGGTACCTGGCGGCATCCGTCGCGAATGGCCGTGTTCCTCGGCGATATCATCGACCGGGGCCCGCGCATTCGCGAGGCGCTGCATATCGTCCACGACATGACCGAGGCCGGCCAGGCACTGTGCATCATGGGCAACCATGAGTTCAACGCGCTGGGCTGGAGCACGCCCGCCGCCCCAGGCAGCGGCAAGCAGTTTGTGCGCGAGCACACGCCACGCCACGCGCGGTTGATCCACGAGACCCTGACCCAGTTCGAACAGCACCCGGCAGACTGGCACGATTTCCTCGGCTGGTTCTATGACATGCCGCTGTTTGTCGACGCCGGGCGATTCCGCGTAGTGCACGCTTGCTGGGACAACGGCTTTATCGAGCCCCTGCGCGCGCATTTCCCGGATGGCTGCATCGACGAACACTTCCTGCAAGCCGCCGCCGTGCCCGGCAGTTTCGCCAGCAATGCCTTCGACCGCCTGTTGCGCGGCACCGACATGCGCCTGCCGGACGGTTTGACCCTGACCGGCGGCGACGGCCTGACGCGTTCGTTCTTCCGCACCAAGTTCTGGGAAGACGACCCGAAAACCTACGGCGATATCGTGTTCCAGCCCGATGCGCTGCCGGAACCTGTGGCCGCCACGCCGCTGTCGTCCACTGAAAAGAATTCCCTGCTGCGCTACGGCGTCGACGAGCCATTGCTGTTCGTCGGCCACTACTGGCGCAGCGGCAAACCGGCGCCGATCCGCCCGAACCTGGCCTGCCTGGACTACAGCGCGGTGCTGTACGGCAAGCTGGTGGCGTACCGGCTGGATCAGGAAACCCGCCTGGACCCGCGTAAATTTGTTTGGGTCGATGTCGAGCGCCCTGAGGTTATTTCATGAGTACCGTTGCTGTGTTACGCCTGCCGCTGGCGGTGGATTTGAGTGGTTTCGTCAAGCTTCTGCAACGCATGCAAGTGCCCCATCGCGTCAGCGAAGAAGCCGGGGAGCAGGTGCTGTGGGTGCCTGACTCCATCAGTGAAGACGTGAAGGTCCTTTACCAGCGCTTTCCGGCCGGTGACCCGGACCAGCAACTGGACATTCCCGAGCAGGCGACGTCGACCAGGCGTCCCGGGTTTGCCCAGCAGCTTCGCCACAGCCCGGTGACCGCGTTGGTGTTGCTGCTGAGCATCATCGTCGGCGCCGTTACGTTGCTGGGGGATAACCTGCAAGCCATGAGCTGGCTGACGTTCCTGCCGTTCAGCGTGGCAGGCGAGTACATCCGTTTCACGCCATTGACCGACAGCCTGGCGTCGGGACAGTGGTGGCGCCTGGTCACGCCGATGTTGATCCACTTCGGCATCCTGCACCTGGCCATGAACGGCATGTGGTACTGGGAACTGGGGCGACGCATCGAGTTGCGCCAGGGCAGCATCAACCTGCTGGGCCTGACCCTGCTGTTCAGCCTGGTGTCGAACTACGCTCAATACTATTTTGGTGGTCCCGGCCTGTTTGGCGGGTTGTCCGGCGTGCTGTATGGCTTGCTCGGGCATTGCTGGATCTATCAGTGGGTGTCGCCGAATCCGGTGTATCGTCTGCCTCGCGGGGTGTTGGTGATGATGCTGGTGTGGCTGGTGCTGTGCCTGTCGGGCCTGGTCTCGATGATCGGCTTCGGCGAAATCGCCAACGCGGCCCACGTGGGTGGCCTGGTGATGGGTTGCCTGACCGGTTTGTTGGGTGGCTTGTACAGCCGCCGCAAAATGTCTCCTATTTAGTTAAGGAAGAGTCTTATGTCCTCTTTTGTCGAAATGATCGAAAACATCACCCCGGACATCTACGAGAGCCTCAAGCTCGCCGTGGAAATCGGCAAATGGTCCGATGGCCGCAAGCTCACCGCCGAGCAGCGTGAATTGTCGTTGCAGGCGGTGATCGCCTGGGAACTGCAGAACCTGCCGGAAGACCAGCGCACCGGCTACATGGGCCCGCAGGAATGCGCCTCGAAGTCGGCGCCGGTGCCGAACATCCTGTTCAAGTCGGATGCCATCCATTGATTGAGATTGGCCGTGGTGCAGTCAGCAAGATGTCGGCGCAGTTGGGTGAGCCGACCGTTCAATACGCGTTTCGCCTGGGCGACACCGAGGTGCCGGTCAATCCATTGATCGGCACTACCGTGCGCCTGGAATACCTCGGTGCGATCCATTGCACCCATTGCGGTCGCAAGACCAAGACCAGTTTCAGCCAGGGTTACTGCTACCCGTGCATGACCAAACTGGCCCAGTGCGACCTGTGCATCATGAGCCCCGAGCGCTGCCATTACGACGCCGGCACCTGCCGCGATCCGGCCTGGGGTGAAAAATTCTGCATGACCGACCACGTGGTGTACCTGGCGAACTCGTCGGGGATCAAGGTCGGTATCACCCGCGCCAGCCAGCTGCCGACCCGCTGGCTCGACCAGGGCGCCAGCCAGGCGCTGCCGATCATGCGCGTTGCCACGCGCCAGCAGTCGGGCTTCGTCGAAGACCTGTTCCGCAGCCAGGTGGCCGACAAGACCAACTGGCGCGCGCTGCTCAAGGGCGACGCGCAGGCAGTCGACCTTGCGCAGGTACGCGACGAACTGTTCGCCAGCTGTGCCGAAGGCATGCTCGGTTTGCAGGAACGCTTTGGCCTGCAGGCCATCCAACCGGTGACCGACATCGAACCGATCGAAATCCGCTACCCGATCAAGCAGTATCCGACCAAGATCGTCAGCTTCAACCTGGACAAGAACCCGATTGCCGAAGGCACGCTGATGGGGATCAAGGGCCAATACCTGATCTTCGATACCGGCGTGATCAATATTCGTAAATACACGGCCTACCAGCTCGCCGTGCATCAGTAGAAGGACGACAGACATGCGCACCGAACAGCCGAAGATGATTTACCTGAAGGACTATCAGGCGCCGGACTACCTGATCGACGAGACGCACCTGACCTTCGAGTTGTTCGAGGACCATAGCCTGGTCCACGCGCAGCTGGTGATGCGCCGCAACCCCGAGCGCGGCGCCGGCTTGCCGCCGCTGGTGCTGGACGGGCAGCAACTGGAGCTGTTGTCGGTGAACCTGGCCGACCAGGAACTGACCGACGCCGACTACCAGTTGAGCGACAGCCACCTGACCGTGCACCCCACCAGCGCGACCTTCACCCTCGACACCACGGTGAAGATCCACCCGGAAACCAATACCGCCCTGGAAGGCCTGTACAAATCCGGCGGCATGTTCTGCACCCAGTGCGAGGCCGAGGGTTTCCGCAAGATCACCTATTACCTCGACCGTCCGGACGTGATGAGCGTGTTCACCACCACGGTGATCGCCGAGCAACACAGCTACCCGGTATTGCTGTCCAACGGCAACCCGATTGCTTCCGGCCCTGGCGAAGACGGCCGGCACTGGGCGACCTGGGAAGACCCGTTCAAGAAGCCGGCGTACCTGTTTGCACTGGTGGCCGGTGATTTGTGGTGTGTCGAAGACACCTTCACCACCATGACCGAGCGCACCGTGGCGCTGCGTATCTATGTCGAGCCAGAAAACATCGATAAGTGCCAGCACGCCATGAACAGCCTGAAGAAATCCATGCGCTGGGACGAGGAAGTCTATGGCCGTGAGTACGACCTCGACATCTTCATGATCGTCGCGGTCAACGACTTCAACATGGGCGCCATGGAAAACAAGGGCCTCAACATCTTCAACTCCAGCGCCGTGCTGGCTCGTGCCGAAACCGCCACCGACGCCGCGCACCAGCGAGTCGAGGCGATCGTTGCCCACGAATACTTCCACAACTGGTCGGGCAACCGCGTGACTTGCCGCGACTGGTTCCAGCTGTCGCTGAAGGAAGGCTTCACGGTGTTCCGTGATTCGCAGTTCTCTGCCGACATGAACTCGGCCACCGTCAAGCGCATCCAGGACGTGGCTTATCTGCGCACTCACCAGTTCGCCGAAGATGCCGGTCCCATGGCCCACGCCGTGCGTCCGGACGGCTTTATCGAGATCTCCAACTTCTACACCCTGACCGTGTACGAAAAGGGCTCGGAAGTCGTCCGTATGATCCAAACCTTGCTCGGCGCCGAAGGGTTCCGCAAAGGCAGCGACCTGTACTTCGAACGCCACGACGGCCAGGCTGTGACCTGCGATGACTTCATCAAGGCCATGGAAGACGCCAACGGCGCTGACCTGACCCAGTTCAAGCGCTGGTACAGCCAGGCCGGTACGCCACGCCTGGCGGTGAGCGAGTCCTACGACCCGGTGGCTAAAACCTACAGCCTGACCTTCCGTCAAAGCTGCCCGGAAACCCCGGACAAGGTGGAAAAACTGCCGTTCGTGATTCCGGTTGAGCTGGGCCTGCTGGACGGGAAGGGCGCGGGCATCGCCTTGCGCCTGGCCGGTGAAACCGCTG
>NZ_JACARK010000560.1:0-3828 GCF_013386655.1 Pseudomonas sp. K5002
GGCACCTCCCGCAATGCCGGGGCAAACGACTTCGGGGCGCGGGTGGCCGGCACCGCGCCTGTCGCCAGCTGCGAACTGACGAAGGTACCGCGACGTTGAAGGCTGACCAGCCAGCCCTTGGTCACCGCCTCCTCGTAGGCAAGGATCACCGTCTTGCGGTTGACGTCCAGCAGTTGCGCCATCTCCCGCGTGCCGGGCAACAGCGCTCCGGGGCGCAGGCGGCCCTCGACAATCGCGCTCACCAGGCCCTCGACGATCTTTCTGTAGGACGCCTGCGGCTGCTCCCCATCGAGTTTGAGCAGCGGGCGCCATTTGCGAAGCTGGACCATATGAATTATCCAAAACTGGAGGTTCTCCTGGTCCTAGTCTACCGCAACAATCGAGGCTCAATTGCCCAGAGGTGTTTATGCACAACCGCCATGTCGTTGAATTGTTGCCCTCGGGCAAATCCTTCGAAGCTGCCGATCAATTGCTGCTCGACGCCATGCTGGCCAGCGGTCTCGCCGTACCCTTTTCCTGCCGGCGCGGCGCCTGCGGATCGTGCAAGGTCAAGGTGGTGTCGGGCCAGCACCGGGAAAAGCTGCGCACACCCGACACCCCTGCCGCCTCCTATCCGCTCGCGGCTGACGAGATGTTGCTGTGCCAGAGCCATGCCTGCAGCGACATGCGCCTGGAAATACCCGGCTGGTCACTGGACACGCCCGCGCTGGAAGCCAGCGCACAGGTGATCAGCAAACGCGCGTTGAGCGCCGACATCGTCGAGCTGGTGTTGCTGACTGCCCAGCCACTTGAAGTCCGGGCCGGCCAGTACCTCAGGTTTCGCCTCGACGATGGCGACAGCCGCTGTTTCTCCGTGGCCAATCTACCCGCGCAGGACCAAGGCCGGTTGGTGTTTCATATTCGCCAGGTCAGCGGCGGCCTGTTTTCCGAATGCATCCTGCCGACCTTGCAAGTGGGTGATGCGGTGAAACTCGAAGGCCCCGTGGGCGCCTGCACCTGGCAACACGACGATGAGCGCCCTGTTGTGCTGTTCGCTACCGGGACCGGTTATGCCGGTATCAAGCCCTTGTTGCTGACGGCCCTGGCCCGCCAGGCCGAGGTCACCCTGTATTGGGGTAACTCGGCCCCGGCGGACTTCTACGACGTCGAGTTTCTCGAACGGGCCAGCCAGGCCCATCCACGCTTTCTCTGGCATCGGGTTTTGTCGGCAGACGCCCGCGTACAGCAGGTCGCGTTGACACAGCCCCATGACTGGGCCGAGAGCCAAATCTACGCCTGCGGCAATAGCACGATGATCAACCAGGCCCGCGCAGCCTGCCTGGCGGCGGGTGCGCAGGCGCATCGTTTTGTCGCCGAAGCCTTCGTCCCCAGCGGTGCATTGACGCCAGCGGAGTCGCTCAACACGCGGCACCCGGTGCTGGAAAAAGTCGGCCCGCGCTACTCGCTGGACGGCATGCTCGCCGCCCGCGAGCAAACGGTCAGGGCCCTGGCCGCCATCGCCGATCAATTGAAAGTCGGCATGACCACGGCGCAAGCCCTCGCAATGGCCAGTGAGACATTGCAGGCCATGGGCGCGTCTCACACCTGGCATCCCACCTATATCCGCTTTGGCGAAGACACCGTCCGCACACCCCGCCAAGGCATCGACCTGCTGCGCAAGCTGCGGCCCACCGATATCGCCGTGGTGGACCTTGGCCCGGTGTGGGATGGCTATGAAGGCGACTATGGCGACACCTTCGTATTCGGCGAGCACCCATTGCATGACGCTTGCACGAAGGCCCTGCATGAAGTGTTCGACGAGACCCGCGATGCCTGGCACCGCGGGCTGACCGGGCGCGAGCTGTACGACTTCGCTGAGGGTAGCGCCCTCTCCAAGGGCTGGCGCCTTGAGCGCAACCTGGCCGGACACCGCATCGCCGACTTCCCCCATGCCCTGTTCGGGCAGGACAAGCTGGCTGAAGTCGAGATCGTACCGAGCGAGATGGTCTGGGTGCTGGAGATACAGATCTGCCATCCCACACAACCGGTCGGGGCGTTCTTCGAGGATATTTTGATTGGCGAGGCCAACGGGGGCGTGTAGGGACGGGCCGTACGGTGGACCCGGTGAGTCCAGAGCGGTAACGTTATCCGGGCATTATCACCTCAGCAAAAAGGGAGTTTGCATCATGACCGACGACACAAAAACAAAAGGGCCAGCGTCGTACTTCCCCTCCATCGAAAAAAACTATGGGCAACCCATTAGCCACTGGCTGGATCTGCTCAAGGCCGCCAGTTCCAGGAAGCATATGGAGCTTGTGGCCTTGCTCAAGACTGAACACGGCATGGGCCATGGTCACGCCAATGCGTTGGTTGCGTACTTCTTGGCGGCTGAAAAAGGCAATTGATCCACCTCCCGGCGGGCGGTGAACGTGCCTACCCGCCGGGCGTTGCGGCTGTCTCTTGCAGCGTTCGTTCAAGTCGTCGCAGGTGAGCATTCACAATGAGTTTGTGCGCTGGCCCCACTGGCAGCATGTAGAGGCGCCCATAGGTGTTATGGGTGACAACCGACGAGGTGATCGTGAGTACACGGTCAGCGATTGAAAGGCAGATCATCACATCCAGGTGCCGGTCACGCTCGGTCAGCACCAGCATGTCGGGCGCGCAGCGTTCCACCAGGAAGAAGTCCAGCCGGTCGCCGACCTGCACAGCCTCGCGCAAGGTGCCGGAGAACCCACCGATGCGCTTCACACCAAACAACGAGGAAATGGCATCCCTGATTCGGAAAGCCACCTGCATCAACGGCCCCGGTTCGCCGGTCATGATGTTCCAGGCATCCAGCGCGGTGATTTCAGTAGGCAGCGGGGCTGACCGGGTGTCGTAGTAATCAAGCTCTGACGGTGCACGCAGCGTGTGAACAACATCGGTAGTCGTCAACATTATCTTCCCTGATTGCTCGGTTAGAGCGGCTGACCTACATCAATACGATTCCCGTCCGGGTCTTCGAACACAAACGCCCGCAACCCGTAATCCTGATCCTTGAGGCGCTTGATGATCCTCGCCCCATGCTGCACGCAAGCGGCGTGCAGCCTGTCGACATCGTCCACCATCAGGTGGGCAATCGTGAACGCGGCAGCTGGATGGTTGGGTTGCAAGGTCAAATGCAGCTCGCCCTGGTCGCGCTGCAGAATCATGAAGCCGATCGGGTTTCCATTTTCGAAGGCTTTCGTAAACCCCAGGACCCTGGTGTAAAAATCATGGGCCCTGCCCATGTCCTTTACGGGAAGCGTTACTGCAATTCGTCCGAAACGGACGCCATGATCAACGACTGCGCTCATCGCAGAACCTCAACGTGCAAGCACCATGACACCTGCCAGGCGGTGCTGGTGAGTGTGAGGCGCCTTGCCAAACCTGAAGGAGCAGGACGGTGCCTGCGAGGCAGAGGTTATTTTGCGCAGCTACTGAAGTAAAGAGAGATACGAGGGTCGTTGCCGGGCAATGATCAGCAGGCGGTCGTTCAGCTACGATTGCTCGGAGTCGGACCTGAGCCCCAAACCAGCAGGATTGATCAAGCGGACTGAAAGGGGGCGAAGCGCATGCGTTTATTCTCGCCCCCTGCCTCTATCACGGTTTCAGAGATGAAACACCGGCCCCGCCTCTGCACCTTGTGGAGGCGCTTCAACCTTCACCTTCAGCGCAATCAACAGTGCCGCCAACAGCATCAAGATACCTGCCGCGGCAAAGACCCCGTCGATACCACTGAAACTGAACATCGCGCCGCCTGCCGCCGCCCCGGCGGCAATCGCCGACTGCACTGAAGCCACCACCATGCCCCCGGCGCTTTCGGCCTGG
>NZ_JACARK010000561.1:0-1312 GCF_013386655.1 Pseudomonas sp. K5002
TTGCCGTGCATTGCGGTTGGGGCCGGCTGTTGATCGGCCACACCTTCCCGGACCCGGCGAGCCTGGCCCTGGAGTTGCTCAACGAGCAGCCCGGCGAGCGGGATATCGCGCTGTATGTGGCGGCGCCGCAGCAGATCCTCGGGATTGATCCCCAGCAGTTGTTTCTCGACCCGTCCGATACCCTGCGCCTGTGGTTCACCGACTATCGCCCGGCAACCCGGGTGTTTCGCGGGTTCCGGATTCGCCGGGTACAAACCGAGGCGGACTGGCAAGCGGTGAACCAGTTGTACCAGGGGCGCGGCATGTTGCCGGTGGACCCGGCGCTGCTGACGCCACGCCATCAAGGCGGCCCGGTGTATTGGCTGGCCGAGGACGAAGACAGCGGCGCGGTGATCGGCAGCGTGATGGGCCTGAACCACCAGAAGGCCTTTCACGATCCGGAGAACGGCTGCAGCCTCTGGTGCCTGGCGGTCGACCCGCAATGTACCCGCCCCGGGGTGGGTGAAGTGCTGGTGCGCCACTTGATCGAACACTTCATGAGCCGTGGCCTGAGCTACCTCGACCTGTCGGTACTGCACGACAACCGCCAGGCGAAAAGTCTCTACGCCAAGCTTGGCTTTCGCGCGCTGACCACCTTCGCCATCAAGCGCAAGAACGGGATCAACCAGCCGCTGTTCCTCGGCCCTGGCCCGCAGGCGGAGTTCAATCCCTATGCGCGGATCATCGTCGAGGAAGCTCATCGGCGCGGGATCGACGTGCAAGTGGACGATGCCGATGCCGGCTTGTTCACCCTGAGCCACGGTGGCCGCCGGGTGCGCTGCCGCGAATCCCTCAGCGACCTGACCAGCGCCATCAGCATGACTTTGTGCCAGGACAAGAGCCTGACCCACAAGGTGTTCAAGGCCGCAGGCCTGAACCTTCCGGCCCAGCAATTGGCCGGCAGTGCCGATGACAACCTGGAGTTTCTCGACGAGCACCAGCGTATTGTGGTCAAGCCGCTGGATGGCGAACAAGGCCAGGGTGTGGCGGTGGATTTGCAGACCATTGAAGACGTGCAAAAAGCCATTGAGGCGGCCCGCCAATTCGACACCCGTGTACTGCTGGAAAGCTTCCACGAAGGCCTCGACCTGCGAATTCTGGTGATCGGCTTTGAAGTGGTCGCCGCCGCCATTCGCCGCCCGGCGGAAGTCACCGGCGATGGCCAGCATTCCATTGGCGCGTTGATCGAAGCCCAGAGCCGCCGACGCCAGGCCGCCACCGATGGCGAAAGCAAAATCCCCCTGGACCATGAAACCCAACGCACCCTGCAGGC
>NZ_JACARK010000562.1:0-1697 GCF_013386655.1 Pseudomonas sp. K5002
CAACACCACATCGCGCCCCGTCAGGTACTCGCCGGGGGCCAGGTCGCCGATCCAGTCGTGGGGCAGGTCGGGGCCGATCAGTGCGACATGGCCGGCGCCAAACGCACCGATATAGTCGCCCGCCACCAGCTTGCCGCTGCCGTGGCGGATCAGGTGGATTTCGAATTCGGGGTGATGGTTCCAGCGGGCGAGCTCGAACGGATAGTCATGTTCGTACCAGCGAAAGCCATGCTCGGGCTCGGCCAGAATCACTTCCAGCTCGGCGGGGCGCTGCTCGAAAAGGGCGGATCGGCTTGCAGGCATGGGCTTGGCCCTTCTGGGCTTTTTGGAATGGGACCAAAATACGCCCTTTGCCCGGGCAGCCGCTACCCTGGGTTTTGTCGTTCACTGATACTTTTTTGATCCTCGCTGCGGGATCAAAAAAGTATCAGCCAGGCATCCGCCATTCGTTTGTTCGGCTCCGGGCAAGCTGCTGTAATCGGGCCGTCAACAACAAAAACAATAAGTGGAAACCGCCATGCTCAAGATTCCGAAAGCGCTGTTCCTGCTCTCCGGCCTCACGCTCGCGATGGCCGCCCATGCTGCCGAAACCGTGACCATCGCCACGGTCAACAACAGCGACATGATCCGCATGCAGCGCCTGTCCAAGGTGTTCGAACAGCAGCACCCCGAGGTGAAACTCAATTGGGTGGTGCTCGAAGAAAACGTCCTGCGCCAACGCCTCACCACCGACATCGCGACCCAGGGCGGCCAATTCGACGTACTGACCATCGGCACCTATGAAACCCCGCTGTGGGGTGCCAAACACTGGCTGGAGCCGATCACGCCACTTCCCGCCGATTACGACCTGGAAGACATCTTCCCCGCCGTGCGCCAGGGCCTGTCGGTGAACGACACCCTCTACGCCTTGCCGTTCTATGGCGAAAGCACCGTCACCTATTACCGCACCGACCTGTTCAAGCAGGCCGGCCTGGCGATGCCCGAGCATCCGACCTGGACCCAACTGGGCGAGTTCGCCGCCAAGCTCAACCAGCCCGCCAAGGACCAATACGGCATGTGCCTGCGGGGCAAGGCCGGCTGGGGTGAAAACATCGCGTTGCTGAGCACCATGGCCAACGCCTTTGGTGCACGCTGGTTCGACGAGCAATGGAAACCCGAGCTGACCAGTCCCGAGTGGACGGCGGCGGCGAACTTCTACGTCAACACCCTGAAAAACTATGGCCCGCCGGGCGTCTCCAGCAACGGTTTCAACGAAACCCTGGCGCTGTTCAACAGCGGCAAATGCGCGATCTGGGTCGACGCCAGCGTTGCCGGCTCGTTCACCACCGACAAAACCCAAAGCATAGTCGCCGACAGCGTGGGTTTTGCCGCCGCACCCACCGAGGTCACCGACAAGGGTTCGTCGTGGCTGTACGCCTGGTCCCTGGCGATCCCGGCCACCTCCAAGCACAAGGACGCCGCCAGAGCCTTTATCACCTGGGCCACCTCCAAGGAATACATCCAGCTGGTAGCGGATAAGGACGGCATCACCAACGTACCGCCGGGCACGCGCCAGTCCACCTACAACGCGGCGTACCTGGCCGCGGCGCCGTTCGCCAAGGTGACCTTGCAGATGATGCAACACGCCGACCCCGCGCACCCGTCGGCCAAACCCGTGCCGTACGTGGGCATCCAATACGTGACGATCCCCGAGTTCC
>NZ_JACARK010000562.1:1747-2010 GCF_013386655.1 Pseudomonas sp. K5002
ACCTCGGTGGGCAAGCTGTTTTCGGCAGCGCTCACCGGCGGCATGACGGTCGACAAGGCACTGGCCGAGGCGCAGTCCACCACCGAGCGTGAAATGAAACGCGCCGGCTACCCGAAATAATCACCTCAGGGACACTGCATTGATGAAACGACTGGAAGGTAAAAGTGCGCTGGTCACCGGCAGCGCGCGGGGCATTGGCCGGGCGTTTGCCCAGGCCTACATCAACGAAGGCGCGACCGTCGCCATCGCCGACATCAACCTGG
>NZ_JACARK010000563.1:0-3845 GCF_013386655.1 Pseudomonas sp. K5002
GCTGGGGGATGCCGAGAAGAAAACCACCATCAACTTCACCGTGATCAACTCCGGCGACCGGGTCAACGTGATCCCCGACCAGGCCACCGCCAAGGCGGATGTACGGGCGGCGTTGCCGGAAGAGTTTGACCGGATCGAGAAAGACCTGGCACGGGTCTCGGCCAACAAGCTGATCCCCGAGACTGAAGTGACCACCAGTTTGCACCGTGGCCTGCCGCCGATGCCGCAGACGCCGGAGTCGGACAAGCTGGTGACGATTGCCCAGGGGATTTATGGCGAGCTGGGGCGCAAGCTGACCATTGAGGGCAGCGGCGGGGCGGCGGATGCGAGCTTGTCGGCTGGCGTGGGTACGCCGACCCTGGACGGGTTCGGGATTGTCGGGGGCAATATCCATACGCCGGAGGAATATGCCGAGGTGGAGAGCGTGGCGCCGCGGATTTATCTGCTGAGCCGGATGATCATGGAGCTCTCCAAGCGCTGACTTAAAAACGCCACACCTCTAAATGTGGGAGCGGGCTNNCTTGCTCGCGAATGCGGTCTATCAGTCGACATCTGCTTATCTGGTACACCGCTTTCGCGAGCAAGCCCGCTCCCACATTGGTTTGTGGTGTTGGTTGGATCAGGTTGCAGGCACCACTTCCCGGGTCTTCTCCCGCCCCAACACCAGACTGCACAGCGCCGGCAAGAACAGCAACGTCAACACTGTCCCCACCAGCACCCCGCCAATCAGCACATACGCCAGCGACGACCAGAACACCGACAATGTCAGCGGAATAAACGCCAACGCTGCCGCCAGCGCGGTCAGGATCACCGGGCGTGCCCGGCGCACCGTGGCCTCGATGATCGCCTCGCGAATCACCATGCCCTGGTCCTGGTTCTGCCGAATCTGGTCGGTAAAGATCAGCGTATTGCGCATCAGAATCCCGCCAATCCCGATCAACCCCAATATCGCGTTGAACCCGAACGGCTGGTTGAACAGCAGCAGCGTCGGCACCGCCCCGATCAGCCCCAGCGGCGCGGTGGCGAACACCATGAACATCACCCCGAACGAACGCACCTGGAACATGATCACCGTCAACGTCAGCAGAATCATGATCGGGAACAGTGCCGCCAGCGCCACGTTGGCCTTGGCGCTTTCCTCCACCGGGCCGCCGATGACGATCTGATACCCGGCCGGCAGCTTGGCGATCAGGGGTTGCAGGTCCTTGTACACCGCCATTTCCACGTCTGGCGGCTGGGTGCCGTCGACGATGTCGGCGCGCACTTCCACGGTCAGCGCACGGTTGCGGCGCTTGAGGATCGGTTCTTCCATCACCGCCTGGAAATGCCCGACCTGGGCCAATGGCACCGAGACACCGGCACTGTTGGTCAGGGTCATATTGTCGAGGTTGCCGAGGTCTTCGCGCTGGCTGCCCTGGGAGCGGGCAACCACTGAAACGGTGCGATTGCCTTCGCGCACTTCGGTAATCGGGTTGCCGCTGAGCAACGCGTTGAGCTGGGATTTCACCCCGTCGGGGGTAAAGCCCAGCAGGCGCAGGCGGTCCTGGTCGAGTACCAGGCGGTAACTGCTGGCGCGCTCGCCCCAGTCGAGGAAGCTGTCCCGCGTGAGTGTGTTGGCCGCGACCACTTGGCGCACGTCTTCAGACAGGCTGCGCAGCACATTCAGGTCGGGACCGGACACGCGAAACACCACCGGGAAGGGCACCGGCGGGCCGAATACCAACTGGGTGACGCGCACCCGCGCCGATGGAAATTCGCCGGCCGCGATGCGTTCAGCCATGCGTTTTTTCAGGCTGTCCCGGGCATGGGCGTCGGCGGTCTGCACGATCAACTTGGCGAAGGCGGGATCTGGCAGCTCAGGGTTCAGCGACAGGAAAAACCGTGGTGCACCACCGCCGACATAGGTGTCGACCATTACGGTTTGCGGCTCCTCCATCAACGCCTTTTCCACCTGCGCCGCTACCGCCTCGGTGCTTTTGAAGGCGCTGCCCGGTGGCATGTACACCTCCAGAATCAGCTCGGAACGGTCGGAGTTGGGAAAGAACTGCTTCTTCACCACGCCCATGCCCAGGCCACACAGCACAAAGGCCGCCACCACCAGCCCGGTGACCAGCCAGCGTCTGCGCACGCAAGCATCCACCAGGCGCCGCAGTTTCTGGTAATAGCGCCCGGCGTAAATTGCGTCGTGGCCGCCGACAACCGGCTGGATGTGCGGCAGCAGCTTGACCCCCAGGTACGGGGTGAACACCACCGCCACCAGCCACGAGGCGATCAGCGCAAAACCGACGATCCAGAAAATATTCCCGGCATACTCACCGGCCCCCGAGCGGGCAAAACCCACCGGCAGGAAGCCGATAATCGTCACCAGCGTGCCCGTGAGCATCGGCGCGGCGGTGGAGCTCCAGGCAAACGTAGCCGCATGGATCCGGTCAAAACCCTCTTCGAGTTTGACCACCATCATCTCGATCGCAATGATCGCGTCGTCCACCAGCAGGCCCAGGGAAATGATCAACGCCCCCAGGGTCACCCGGTCGAATTCGCGGCCGGTCATCAGCATGATCACAAACACGATCGACAAGGTCAGCGGCACCGCAGCGGCCACCACCAGCCCGACGCGGAACCCCAGGGCCAGCAGGCTGATGACCATCACCACCGCGAGGGCGACGAAGAACTTCAGCATGAACTCGTTGACCGCCAGGCTGATGTTTTTCGCCTGGTCGGAGACCTTGGCGAAGTTGACCCCCAGCGGCAGGTCGGCCTGGATTTTCGCTTCCTGGGCCTTGAGAGCCTTGTCCAGTTCCAGGCCGTTCCAGTGCTTCTCCATGATCACCCCGAGCATCAGCGACGGGTCGCCCTGATGACGGATACGGTAGCTGGGCGGGTCTTCATAACCCCGGCTGACGGTGGCCACATCGGCGATGCGCAGCAGCTTGCCGTTGGCTTCCAGCGGGACGTTTTCGATCAGCGCCAGGCTGTCGAAGGCCCCGTCGATGCGGATATAGGCGCGTGCCCCGGCGGTCTCGACAAAGCCTGAAGGCGCCACGGCATTCTGGGCGGCGAGGGCGGCGAAGATCTGCTCGGGCTTGATGCCCAAGGTGGCCAGGCGCTCATAGGAAAACTCGACGAAGATCCGCTGCGCCTGTTCGCCGAGGATATTGACCTTCTTCACTCCCGGCAGATTGAGCAGACCCTGGCGCATGTCCTCGGCCATTTGCACCAGTTGCCGGTGGGGCAGGTGTTCGGCCTCCAGCGCGTACAGGGAAAAGTATACGTCGGAGTATTCATCGTTGAAAAACGGCCCGATCACCCCCTTGGGCAACTTCGCGGCTTCGTCGCTGAGCTTTTTGCGGGTCTGGTAGAACAGGTCCTGGATCTCGCTGGGACGGGTGGACTCCAGGTACGTCATGCGCATCGAGACGAAGCCCGGTTGGGCG
Source organism: Pseudomonas sp. K5002 (assembly GCF_013386655.1). NCBI lineage: Bacteria > Pseudomonadati > Pseudomonadota > Gammaproteobacteria > Pseudomonadales > Pseudomonadaceae > Pseudomonas > Pseudomonas sp. K5002. The sequence goes on from NZ_JACARK010000563.1 coordinate 3,435, forward strand.
ATGGTTTCGACGCGGTCGTAATAGTCCAGCTCCTGCAGGCGTTTTTCCAGACGGTCGGCCACTTGCTCCTGCATCTCTTGCGCGGTGGCGCCGGGCCAGGCGGCGGTGATGGTCATGACCTTGACGGTGAACGAAGGGTCTTCGGCGCGCCCCAGTTTGCCAAAGGCAAAGACCCCGGCGGCGAGGATCGCGATGATCAGGAACAGCGTGACCGCGCGATGCTTGACCGCCAGTTCGGAGAGGTTGATCCCGCGCATTATCAGTGTTCCTGCTGACGGTTGAGGGCCAATGCCTGGGCCGGCAACAGGCGTACCGCGTCACCGCTGTGCAGCAGGTGCGCGCCGAGGGCGACGACTACTTGGCCTGGGTCCACGCCACTGTCCAGCAACGCGTCCTCCTGGCCGAGGCTGG
>NZ_JACARK010000564.1:0-4429 GCF_013386655.1 Pseudomonas sp. K5002
GCAATATCGCTACTACGACCAGGAAATGAACGGCCGGGCCCGCTCGCGCCTGATGCTCGAAGACAGCGTACGCAGCGCCATCGACAGCAAGGATTTCACCCTGGTGTACCAGCCGCAGGTGTCGTTGCACGACGGCCATCTGCGGGGCGTCGAAGCGCTGCTGCGCTGGCAGCACCCGAGTGTCGGCGATGTGCCGCCGGGGCTGTTTCTGCCGTTGCTCGAAGAGGCGCGGCTGATCAGCCAGTTGAGCACCTGGATCTACCAGCAGGTGGCCGCCCAGCGGCAGGCATGGGCAGGGGTGTTCAGCGATGAGTTGGTCCTGAGCGTGAGCTTGAGCAGCAGCCAGTTCAATATGCCGAACCTGGCCAGCCAGCTGCAGCAGGTGCTGGAGCGACATGGGTTGCAAGGCCGGCAGCTTGAGGTGGAGATCAGTGAAGAAAGCCTGATGCACAATCTGGATGAGTCCACCAAGCAGCTCAAGCTGTTGCGCCGGGCCGGCGTGCGGATTGCCCTGGATGATTTCGGCGCGGGCAACTGCTCCCTGGCCCACCTGCGGGACCTGGAATTCGACACCCTCAAGCTCGACCCGAAGCTGATCGCCCGCCTGCCGGGTTCATCCCGGGACGCGGCGATGGCGCGCAGCATTATCGAATTGTGCCGGCATTTTGATCTGCTGGTGATTGCCGAAGGCGTCGAGACCCAGGAGCAAGTTGAGTGGCTCAAGGCCAACGGCTGCCAGTTCATCCAGGGCCCGCAGGTGGCGCCGCCGTTGATCGCGGATGAAATTGCCGACTGGCGCCTGCGCGCAGCCGCCCGCTGAATTCGCTACACTGGCGCCCATTCAAATACCCGTTGTTGACCCCATGACCGCGCTGAAATACCTCCAGGCCTACCCCCCAGCATTGCAGGAGCAAGTGCGCCAGTTGATTGCCAAGGACCAACTCGGCGACTACCTGACCCAGCGCTACCCCGAGCGGCATGGTGTGCAGAGCGACAAAGCGCTGTACAGCTACGCCCAGGCCCTGAAGCAGGAACACCTGCGCAACGCCCCGGCCATCGACAAGGTGTTGTTCGACAACCGCCTGGACCTGACCCACCGCGCCCTCGGCCTGCACACCACCATCTCCCGGGTGCAGGGTGGCAACCTCAAGTCGAAGAAAGAAATCCGTATCGCCTCGCTGTTCAAGGAAGCCGCGCCGGAATTTCTGCGCATGATCGTGGTACACGAACTGGCGCACTTCAAGGAATCGGACCACAACAAGGCGTTCTACAAACTCTGTGAATACATGTTGCCGGGCTACCATCAGGTGGAATTCGACCTGCGGGTGTACCTGACCTGGCGGGACCTGCAGGGCAAGCCCTGACCTTCAAAGGCGATCGAGCATGGATGTGAGCAAGACCAAAAGCAGCTTCTACCGGCGCCTGTATGTGGCGTACCTGATTGATAGCCAGCTGGCCAGCAGCGTCCCGGCACTGACCGAGGTGACGGGCATGCCCCGGCGTACTGCACAGGACACGATTGCGGCGTTGGCGGACCTGGATATTGTGTGTGAGTTTGAACAGGAAGACGGGGCCCGCAATCATGCCGGGCGCTATCGGATTCGTGATTGGGGCGCGATTGATCGGCGCTGGATCGAGGCGAACCTGGCGAGCATTAAACAGGTGTTGGGTTACCCCTGAAAGCTTGGGGTGACCGGGCTGACGCCTTCGCGAGCAAGCCCGCTCCCACATTCGACCGCATTCCAAAGGTGGAACTCGGTCAAATGTGGGAGCGGGCTTGCTCGCGAAGAGGCCCTCATGCCCGGCGCATGCCTATATGTGGAATGTCATCCTCCAGGTATTCCTCACCCGCCACCACAAACCCGTACCGCCCGTAATACCCTTGCAAATGCGCCTGGGCCGACAGATAGATCGGCACGTCGGGCCACTGTTTCTCCGCCTGCCTGAGGGCCTCATCCATCATCTGGTGGCCCAGCCCGGTACCCCGCGCGCTCGGCGCAACGATCACCCGGCCGATCACCACATCACCACCTTGTGATTCAGGATCCAGCAGGCGCAGGTAGGCCTGCAGTTGACCATCATCCCAGGCCATCAGGTGATGGGTGTCACCGTCCAGGTCCTGGCCGTCGATGTCCTGGTACACGCATTTCTGCTCGACCACGAAGACCTCCGAGCGCAGGCGCAAAATGGCGTACAGCTGCTCCTTGCCCAGGTCACTGTGGTGTTTGCAGACCCATTCGACTGTCATGGTGTTCTCTCGGCTGATTGTCTGGTCAGGATAGTAAGCGCGCGGGAGGCGAGTGTCTAAATTGCGGTTTTTTTGTGAGTGAGATCAATTTGCCATCATTCTCTGCGTGCGACGCTGCCGTCTTTGTGTAATCTGCAGTACAGCTCATTGATGAGCTACTGTTAAATCCTCGGGTTGCCCCAGAGGTCAGGCCATAGAATGCCCGCCAAGGACTTGAGCATGCCGCGATTTTCTCGTGCCGTTGCTTTGATCGGTTTGTTGTTGCTGGCCCAGGCGGCGGCGGCAGAACGCTTGCGACTGGTGGCGGATGCCTGGCCGCCGTTCACTGACGCCACCCTGGTCAATGGTGGTTTGGCCACCGACATCGTGACCACCGCCCTGGCCCGTGCCGGCTATGCCAGTGAGTTTGAACAGGTGCCCTGGGCGCGGGCGCTGATGGGCGTGGGCGATGGGCGTTACGACGTATTGGTGAACGCCTGGTACGACGATGCGCGTACTCAGTTGGGGCAGTTTTCCGGCGAATACCTGCTCAACCGGGTGCTGTTTCTCAAGCGCCGCGACGATCCCATCGACTACCAGAACCTGGAGCAGTTGCACGACTACCCCGTCGCGGTGGTGCGTGGCTATGCCTATTCAGCGGCGTTCGATGCCGATCCGCAATTGCAGAAAGTCCCGGTGCATAACTTCGCCATGGCCGTGCGCATGCTGGCGGCGCAGCGGGTGCGGCTGACGTTGGAGGACGAATTCGTCGCCCGCTACTACCTGGCTCGGGAGTCCGCCACCGTGCGCAACGCGGTGGAGTTTTTGCCGGTGCCGCTGAGCGAAAACAGCCTGCACATTCTGGTTAGCCTGAAAAATCCTCAGCATCAGCAGATTGTTGCCGGGTTTGATCGGGAGATTGCCAGGATGAAGGCAGATGGCAGTTATGCGCGGTTGATGAAGCAGCACGGGATGTAGTGAGGCTAATGGCCCCTTCGCGAGCAAGCCCGCTCCCACATTCGACCGCATTCCAAAGGTGGAACTCGGCCGAATGTGGGAGCGGGCTTGCTCGCGAAGAGGGTTCAGGCTTCGCTGGTATCTTTGATCAGGTGAGCCGCCAACGTGCGCAACGGCCCCAGTTGCCGGCAGATCAGCGCCAATTGCGTCTGCACCAGCCGCTGCCCTTCGTCAATTTCATCCGGCATCTGCTCCAGGTCCACTGCCAAGGCTTCCTCGGCATCACTCTGAATCGCGATCGGCTGCTTGTTCGCCAGCCCCGTGGCGATCTCGTCGATGCTCGCCGCCAGCGTCTTCCCGGCGCCTTCGATCAAGTGCTCGCGCACTTCCGCCGGCAGTTGGGTTTCGCGGTGGGCGCCCAGCCCCGACAGGTAGCTGAGCAGCGTGTGGGACAGCACCAGGAACCTGAACCCCACGTCCGCTTCCTTACGGAAATGCCCCGGCTCCATTAGCATGTTCGCCAGGGTGGTGGACAGCGCGGCGTCGGCGTTGTGGGCATTGCGCCGGGCGAGGCGGTAAGCCAGGTCGTCGCTTTTGCCCGCGGCGTACTGCTGCATGATCTGGCGCAGGTAGATGCTGTTGCAGGTCAGGGTATTGGCCAGCACCTTGTTCAGGCGCCGGCCCTGCCAGTCCGGCAGGAACAGGAACACCGCCAGCCCGGCGATCAGGCTGCCGAGCAAGGTATCGAACAGCCGTGGCAGGAACAGCCCGTAGCCGTCGCCCACCTGGTTGAAGCAGAACAGCACCATCAGCGTGATCGCGGCGGTCGCCAGGGTGTAGCGCGTGGTGCGGTTGATAAAGAACACCAGGCCCGCGGCGATGGCGAACATCGACTGGATCAGCGGGTTGGGGAACAGGTCGAACAGCGCCCAGGCGATGGTCAGGCCGATGGCTGTGCCGATGATCCGCTGGCCCAGCTTGCGCCGGGTGGCGCCGTAGTTTGGCTGGCACACGAACAGCGTGGTGAGGATGATCCAATAGCCTTGGGACGGGTGAATCAAGTGCACCATCCAGTAGCCGATACTCAGCGCCAGGGGCAGGCGCAGGGCATGGCGGAACAGCAACGAAGTCGGCGTCAACTGCGTGCGCAGGCGCGTCCACATTTCCTTGAGGTTGCGCGGTGCACGGTCCAGCAGGCTGCTGTCGGTGGCATCGGCCAGGCTGTCGGGGTTGGCGGCGTCGCCC
>NZ_JACARK010000565.1:0-12464 GCF_013386655.1 Pseudomonas sp. K5002
GGGCCGCTTCGCGACCCAGCGCGAGCAGGCTCGCTCGCCACAAGTCACTTATGCTGACGCAAGCCCTTCCATACTGGCGACTCTCCAGCTTCTACCTGTTCTATTTCGCCCTGCTGGGGGCGACGGCGCCGTTCCTGGCGTTGTACTTCGATCACCTTGGGTTCTCCAGCGCGCGCATCGGCGAGCTGGTGGCCATCCCCATGCTGATGCGCTGCGTGGCACCCAACCTGTGGGGCTGGCTGGGGGACTACACCGGCCGGCGCCTGGCCATCGTGCGCTTTGGCGCGGTGTGCACCCTGGTGAGTTTCTCGTTGATCTTTGTCAGCAAGACCTACGCCTGGCTGGCGCTGGTGATGGCCTTGCACGCGTTCTTCTGGCACGCGGTCCTGCCGCAGTTTGAAGTCATCACCCTCGCGCACCTGCAAGGCCAGACCTCGCGCTACAGCCAGGTGCGGTTGTGGGGCTCCATCGGTTTTATCCTCACCGTGGTGATCATGGGCCGCTTGTTCGACTGGCTGAGCCTGGATATCTACCCGGTGGTGGTCGTGGTGATCATGGCCGGCATCATCGGCGCCAGCCTCTGGGTGCCGAATGCGCAGCCCCTGAGCCAGGGGAGTCGCCTGGCCGGTGACGGCTTTTTGCGGCAACTGCGCAGCCCCGGCGTGCTGGCGTTCTATGCGTGTGTGGCGCTGATGCAGATGAGCCATGGTCCGTACTACACCTTCCTCACCCTGCACCTTGAACACCTCGGTTACAGCCGTGGCGTGATCGGCATGTTGTGGGCGCTCGGTGTGGTGGCGGAAGTCTTGATGTTCCTGGCCATGAGCCGGATTCTCACGCGCTTTTCGGTACGCCGGGTATTGATGGCGAGTTTCCTGCTGGCCGCACTGCGCTGGTTGCTGCTGGGCTCGTTTGCCGAATTCTTCTGGGTGCTGTTGCTGGCGCAGGTGATGCACGCGGCGACCTTCGGCAGTTTTCACGCGGCGGCCATCCAGTTCGTGCAACGCAGCTTTGGCGCTCGCCAGCAAGGGCAGGGCCAGGCACTGTATGCGGCACTGGCCGGTACCGGCGGTGCGCTGGGCGCACTCTATTCAGGTTACAGCTGGAACCTGCTGGGGCCGACCCTGACCTTCAGCATTGCCAGCATCGCGGCCCTGGCCGCCGCCCTAATCATTGGCATTCGATTGCAAGAGGAGCGGCCATGAGCGGCTCCCGTGACAGAGGAAGAGTTTGATGAGCTATCTCGCGGTTTACCATGTCTGCACCCCCGACACCCCGAACAAGGTCCTGACTCACCAGGACGATATCGCCTCGACCCTGGCCGAGCTGGGTGTGGGGTTCGATCGCTGGCAGGCGGCTACCCGACTTGAGCCCGGGGCCAGCGAGGTTGAGATTATCGCCGCCTACCAGGCGCCCATCGACAAGCTGATGACCGAGCGCGGCTACACCACCGTTGATGTGCTCCGCATCAGCAATGATCACCCGCAGAAAGCCCAATTGCGCGCCGAGCGACTCGACGAACACCGCATGGCCCAAGACCACGTGCGTTTTTTCGTAGCGGGTCGTGGGCTGTTTACCTTGCACATCGAAGATTATGTGTACGCGGTGTTCTGCGAGAAAAACGACCTGATCTTGGTGCCGAGCGGCATCCCGCACTGGTTTGATATGGGGGAGAACCCGCACTTTGTGGCGATCCGCCTGTTCAGTGACTCTGAAGGGCTGGCGGTCATGCTGACCGGCGACGCGATCGCCGAGGGTTTTCCCCGGCTTGATGACTAAGTTCGTCCGGCAATGCCTCCTGAACAGGGGGCATTTTTTTAACTTCAATTCCTTCAGGTTGGAAATCGCTGTAGGAATAAACTTGAAAGTTTGTGGGTAACAGCTGTTTATCGTTGACCTTACTTGTTACTTCCACTCTTTGTGTAACTCTCTCTGGTCTCAATATTTATTCGCCTGTCAATAGGAGTAATCCGACTTCGGGCGTTACAAGACCTATATGAAGAGAGAGGCCTGCATGAGCGGTTCGGAGCCACAGGAACAACCGTCCACGCAAACGGACAGCGCGCCGGTTGCCAACCGCAAGGCGCGTGCGATGTTGTCGGGTAAACCCCTGACCCCAAAGGAACGGGAAATCCTGCATTGGGCGGTCGAGGGCAAGACGGTGTGGGAAATCAGCAGGATTCGCTCCATCTCCCAGGCCACGGTGAAGTTTCACCTGCGCAACATCTACGGCAAGTTGCAGGTGACTAACCGGGTCCAGGCCGTGAACGAGGCGGTGAAACAGGGATTGTGCAAATAAAAAAAGGCCGTGGTGCGCAACGGCACCACGACCTGTTCGGGTCCTGCATGACGGTCAAGCCGAATGGTAGGTCGGCAGGGCAAAGCGGTTCTGGCTTTGCAGCATCGAAATCTGTGGCAGGTCGCTGGCTTGTTCAGCCAGGTCGCGGCGAATGGCGCTGATGACCCACGTCAGTTGGTCGGCCGTGTGCAGTTGCTGATAAGAGATCGAACGTTTGATCTGCTTGCCTTCGCTGTTACGCAATGTCAGCAGGATGCCGCCATCAGGACGCGCCTGGGTGGTGACGTCGAAATTGGAGAACACAGAAGAAAATTTATCTTGGATCAGGCTCATGTCTATCAGCTCCGTTAGCTCATGTTTTGCAGCGTGGAGTGATAGGTGCAGTGATTGTGCCAGTACTGAATATCTTAAAAAATCGTTATAAATCAACTAGTTATAAAATTTTAAGATTTCCGGTTTCGTGCAATTTGCATGAATGGCCATCGTGCATCCTGCATTTTGCGGGGTTTTGCCAAGTGTTTCACCGCTGGCACGCAAGGCAGGTCTTCCATAGTGACCACCTGGCGGTGCGCAAAATTCCTTTTCCTTTCGGGATACAAAACTTTTCAAATCCTGCGTGTACAGCCGAAGAACGGCTGGCGTATTTTCCTGCAAGGCATTCGGCGCGGGTCTTACAGTGCGATGGGTGCCTTGAGGGTCATACGAACAATAAGAAAAAGGACGTTCCCGCCATGAACCACCCGCCAAGTGACATGATCACCTGGGGCATGATGCTGCGTAAGGTGCCCACCATTGTCCGTGCACTGCCGCGCCTGGTGCGCGGAATCCGCGTTGCCAACATCACCGATCCCGACCAGCCGTGCGGCCTGGGCTGGACCTTTGAACAAGCCACCCAACGCAACCCCGACGGCGCCGCGCTGCTGTATGGCGACACGGTGCTGAGCTACCGCCAGGCCAACCAGCAGGCCAACCGCATGGCTCACTACCTGCAGCGGCAGGGGATCGGCAAGGGCGACGTGGTGGCGTTGTTTATCGAAAACCGCCCCGAGTTGTTGCTCAGCGTACTGGCCGTGGCCAAGGTGGGCGGCATTTGCGCGATGCTCAATACCTCGCAAACCCAGACCGCACTGGTTCACAGCCTCAACCTGGTGACGCCGGCGGCCATTGTGGTGGGTGCCGAGTTGGTAGGGGCCTACGAGGCCGTGCGCAGCCAGGTGGCCATCGAGGCGGATAAAACCTGGTTTATTGCCGATCAGCAGCACAGCCATGTGCCGCCGGATTACGTCGACCTGATGGCTGCCAGCGCCGACGGCCCGGTGGAAAACCCCGCCAGCACCCAGCAGATTTTTTTCAACGACCCTTGCTTCTATATCTACACCTCCGGCACCACCGGCTTGCCCAAGGCCGGCATTTTCAAACACGGCCGCTGGATGAAGTCCTCGGCCAGTTTCGGCACCATCGCCCTGGATATGGGGCCCGAGGATGTCGTCTATTGCACCTTGCCGCTGTATCACGCCACTGGCCTGTGCGTGTGCTGGGGTTCGGCGATTGCCGGGGCGTCGGGGTTCGCGATTCGCCGCAAGTTCAGCGCCAGCCAGTTCTGGGACGATGTGCGCAAATTCAATGCGACCACCCTGGGTTATGTCGGCGAGCTGTGCCGCTACCTGATCGACCAGCCTGCCCACGGGCGCGACCTGGATAACCGTGTGACGAAGATGATCGGCAACGGCCTGCGCCCTGGGGTTTGGGCTGAGTTCAAGCAGCGCTTTGGCGTCGATCATATCTGCGAGCTGTACGCCGCCAGTGACGGCAACATCGGCTTCACCAATGTGCTGAACTTCGACAACACCATCGGCTTTTCCCTGATGCACTGGGCACTGGTGGACTACGCCCATGACAGCTGTGAGCCGATTCGCGGCGCCGACGGTTTCATGCGCGAAGTGCCCAAGGGGGGCCAGGGGCTGCTGCTGGCCAGGATCGATGACAAGGCACCGTTCGACGGCTACACCGACCCCGAGAAGAACCGCAAGGTGGTGCTCAGCGACGTGTTCGAGAAGGGCGACCGGTATTTCAACACCGGCGACCTGTTGCGCAATATCGGCTTTGGCCACGCCCAATTCGTTGACCGGCTGGGGGACACCTACCGCTGGAAAGGTGAAAACGTCTCCACCACCGAAGTCGAGAACATCTTCCTGCAGCACCCGCAGATTTCCGAAGTGGTGGCCTACGGCGTGGAGATTGAAAACACCAACGGCCGCGCGGGCATGGCGGCCATTACGCCTGCCGAATCCCTGGCTTCCCTGGACATGCGCGAGTTGCTGACCTTCGCCCACGGGCAATTGCCCGCGTATGCGGTGCCGTTGTTCCTGCGGATCAAGGTGAAGATGGAAACCACGGGCACCTTCAAATACCAGAAGGTGAAACTCAAGGAGGAAGCGTTCGACCCGGGCAAGGCCGGTGATGATCCGATCTTTGCCTGGCTGCCTGGGTCGGACAGTTATGTGCCGGTCACCGGGCAACTGTTGGCGGACATCCAGGCGGGCAAGTTCCGTTATTGATTCTGCCTATCGCCGCTTTTGGGAAAAAAGGCATGACAGTGGGGAACTCCATCGCGAGACTGGGCGCCTTATGAAACACCAGACAAGGAGCCCCACATGTCAGACCAAGCCAAACAAATGACCGAAGACGAAGCCGCCGAATTTGCCGAGCAGGTGTTCGACGTGGCGCGCAAAGGCGATGCCGCGATGCTGGCGGCGTTGCTGGCCAAGGGCTTGCCGCCGAACCTGCGCAACCACAATGGCGATACGCTGTTGATGCTGTCGGCCTACCATGGCCATGTGGACGCGGTGAAAGTGCTGCTGGAATTCAAGGCCGACCCCCAGATTGCCAACGACAAGAACCAACTGCCGATTGCCGGCGCGGCGTTCAAGGGCAACCTGCCGGTGGTCAAGGCGTTGATCGAAGGCGGAGCGTTGGTCGAAGGCGCATCCTCTGATGGTCGCACCGCCTTGATGATGGCGGCGATGTTCAACCGTACCGAAATGGTGGACTACCTGATCAGCCAGGGCGCCAATCCCAAGGCCACCGATGCCCAGGGCGTGACCGCGCTGGCAGCGGCCCAGACCATGGGGGCGGTGGATACGGCGGCGCAGTTGGAAAAACTGGTGTAGGCTTTGCGCCCTCAAAATCAGCCCCGCCACAGGACCACCCCATGAAAACCGCACTCGTCGAACTCATCAGCAAAATCAGCTCCGGCTGCATGAGCGAACCCGAGATCGCCAGGGTGGCTGACGAAGCGGCCCAGGCCTACGCCGATCCCGACGCTTTCCTGGCCGCCAACCCCGACATCAACTACGACGACACTTTCCCGATTTCCCTGGGCGAGTGGATCGTTGTTGGCAGTCTGCCAGACACCGTGCTGTTCCAGGCCGACACTTACCAGGACCTGTTCGCCCAGATCGTCGCCTCCTTTGGCCCCGGCGTGGCGTTCAACCTCAAGCCCAAGCAACTGGCCAAGACCGAAGCCCTGACCGCGCTGAACCGCATCCAGATCCAGATGAGCGCCCTCAACCCGGAGAACGGCGGCTACGTGCTGATGAACTTCAGCCAGTTGCTGGACGACGAGATCCAGGCTGTGCTGGTCTACGGCGACGACGTGCCACGGGTGCTGGAGTTGTGTGCCGAAACCGGCATAAAGGGCGAACCATCGCTGGAAGCCCTGCGGGTTGCGGTACACGTCTGAAATAAAACGGAACCCCCGGCCACGGCTGACTATCCTAAGCAGGCAAGCCCTCACTTAGGAGCGACACCATGGGTTCCACTTTTAATGGTCTGATCGGGTTGATCATCCTCGCGCTGGATATCTGGGCGATCATCAACGTGTTCAAAAGCGGCGCGAGTACCGGCGCCAAAGTGTTGTGGATCCTGTTGATCCTGCTGCTGCCGGTACTGGGCTTGATCATCTGGGCGATCGCCGGGCCGCGCGGTAACGTGCGGATCTGATCCAAACAACGCTATCCAGAGCGGGCACAGTAAGTGTGGGAGCGGGCTTGCTCGCGAATACGGTGTAACAGTCACCTGATGTATCGACTGATTTACCGCATTCGCGAGCAAGCCCGCTCCCACATCTGTTCAGCGGTGCTTTTGAAAATATTGTGCAATATGTTGCTATCTCACCCCACCCATTGAAACCACTGCCGACCCGCCCCATCTAACTTGCATACTTCCTTATGCAGGTGCCCCATGAGCGACCAGCAAGAATTCCCGGACATCGACCTCAACGACTACGCCGACCCGGAAAACGCTGAACACACTTCCGCCAACACTGGCTTGGCCCTCCCAGGGCAAAACCTGCCCGACAAGGTCTACATCATCCCGATCCACAACCGGCCTTTCTTCCCGGCGCAAGTGTTGCCGGTGATCGTCAATGAAGAACCGTGGGCCGAAACCCTGGAGCTGGTGAGCAAGTCCGACCACCACTCCCTTGCCCTGTTCTTCATGGAAACCCCGCCCGAAGATCCGCGCCACTTCGACACCTCCAGCCTGCCGCTGTACGGCACCCTGGTGAAGGTGCACCACGCCAGCCGCGAAAACGGCAAGCTGCAATTCGTCGCCCAGGGCCTGACCCGTGTGCGGATCAAGACCTGGCTCAAGCACCACCGCCCACCGTACCTGGTGGAAGTCGAATACCCGCACCAGCCGACCCAGCCGACCGACGAGGTCAAGGCCTACGGCATGGCGCTGATCAATGCGATCAAGGAACTGCTGCCGCTCAACCCGCTGTACAGCGAAGAACTGAAGAACTACCTCAACCGCTTCAGCCCCAACGACCCGTCGCCGCTAACCGACTTCGCCGCCGCCCTCACCTCGGCCACCGGCACTGAACTGCAGCAAGTGCTGGACTGCGTGCCCATGCTCAAGCGCATGGAAAAAGTCCTGCCGATGCTGCGCAAGGAAGTCGAAGTCGCGCGCCTGCAAAAAGAAATCTCCGCCGAAGTGAACCGCAAGATCGGCGAACACCAGCGCGAGTTCTTCCTCAAGGAACAACTCAAGGTCATCCAGCAAGAGCTGGGGCTGACCAAGGACGATCGCAGCGCCGACGTCGAGCAATTCGAACAACGCCTGGTGGACAAGGTCCTGCCGACCCAGGCGCAGAAACGCATCAGCGAAGAAATGAACAAGCTGTCGATCCTGGAAACCGGTTCGCCGGAGTACGCGGTCACCCGCAACTACCTGGACTGGGCCACCTCGGTGCCGTGGGGCGTGTATGGCGAGGACAAACTCGACCTCAAGCACGCCCGCAAGGTACTCGACAAGCACCACGCCGGCCTGGACGACATCAAGAGTCGCATCCTCGAATTCCTTGCGGTGGGCGCCTATAAAGGCGAAGTCGCCGGTTCCATCGTGCTGCTGGTGGGCCCGCCGGGCGTGGGCAAGACCAGTGTCGGCAAATCGATTGCCGAATCCCTCGGCCGGCCGTTCTACCGCTTCAGCGTCGGCGGCATGCGCGACGAGGCCGAGATCAAGGGCCATCGCCGCACCTACATCGGTGCGATGCCGGGCAAGCTCGTGCAAGCCCTCAAAGATGTGGAAGTGATGAACCCGGTGATCATGCTCGACGAGATCGACAAGATGGGCCAGAGCTACCAGGGCGACCCGGCCTCGGCCCTGCTCGAAACCCTCGACCCGGAACAGAACGTCGAATTCCTCGACCACTACCTGGACCTGCGCCTGGACCTGTCCAAAGTGCTGTTCGTGTGCACCGCCAACACCCTGGATTCGATCCCCGGCCCGTTGCTGGACCGGATGGAAGTGATTCGCCTGTCGGGCTACATCACCGAAGAAAAGGTCGCGATTGCCAAGCGTCACCTGTGGCCCAAGCAGCTGGAAAAAGCCGGCGTGTCGAAAAACAGCCTGTCCATCAGCGACGGCGCCCTGCGCGCCCTGATCGATGGTTACGCTCGCGAAGCCGGGGTGCGTCAGTTGGAGAAACAGCTGGGCAAACTGGTGCGCAAGGCGGTGGTCAAGCTGCTGGATGAGCCGGACTCGGTGATCAAGATCGGCAACAAGGACCTGGAAGCCTCCCTGGGCATGCCGGTGTTCCGTAACGAGCAAGTGCTGTCGGGCACCGGTGTGATCACCGGCCTGGCCTGGACCAGCATGGGCGGCGCGACCCTGCCGATCGAGGCGACGCGCATCCACACGCTGAACCGTGGCTTCAAGCTCACCGGGCAACTGGGTGAAGTGATGAAGGAATCGGCCGAGATTGCCTACAGCTACATCAGCTCGAACCTGAAGTCGTTTGGCGGTGACCCGAAGTTCTTCGATGAAGCCTTCGTGCACCTGCACGTGCCGGAAGGCGCCACGCCGAAAGACGGCCCGAGCGCGGGCGTGACCATGGCCAGTGCGCTGCTGTCGCTGGCGCGTAACCAGCCGCCGAAAAAAGGCGTGGCCATGACCGGTGAACTGACGCTGACCGGGCATGTGCTGCCGATTGGCGGGGTGCGCGAGAAGGTGATTGCGGCGCGGCGCCAGAAGATTCACGAGTTGATCTTGCCGGAGCCTAACCGGGGGAGCTTTGAAGAGCTGCCGGAGTACCTGAAGGAAGGGATGACGGTGCACTTTGCCAAGCGCTTTGCGGATGTGGCGAAGGTGTTGTTCTGATAGTTATGTAGCGCCTGAGCTGGCCTCTTCGCGAGCAAGCCCGCTCCCACACTTGACCGAGTCCATGCTTTGGAATGCGGTCGAATGTGGGAGCGGGCTTGCTCGCGAAGAGGCCGGCGGCCTCAACACAAAACTATTGGGTTCTTGGTTGCTCGGTAAGCACCACCGACGAAGGCACTTCTTCCTCCGGCTCATCCACCTGCTGCCCGACCCGCTGCGGCAACATCACCTGCTGTGGATAAGTTTGCGCGAAATGAACAAAGGCACAGTTATCCACAAGCTTTTTCAAGCGCTGGTTAAACGCGCGGCTCACCGCATATTGCCCGCCCGACACCGTGCGGAACTGCGCCGTCAGCACCACGCCGTTGAGGTCCATCTTGTCGACGCCAAATACCTCCAGCGGCCCTTGCAGGTTGTACTTGAGGAACACGTCGTCGCGAATCGACTGCCCCGCCTCGCGAATTAGTTCCACGGCCTTGTCGACATCGGTGTCGTAGGTGAACTGCACCGAGAAGAACGCATAGGCGAATTGCCGCGATTGGTTGGTGACGGCCTTGATCTGCCCGAACGGCACCGAATGCACAAAGCCCTTGCCGTCCCGCAGGCGCAGGGTACGGATGGTCAGGCCCTCCACGGTACCGGCGTGGCCGGAGTCGAGCACCACCCAATCGCCAATCGACAGGGTGTCTTCGATGATGATGAACAGCCCGGTGATTACATCCTGCACCAGTTGCTGGGAGCCAAAACCAATGGCCAGGCCCACCACCCCGGCGCCCGCCAGCAGCGGTGCGACGTTGATCCCCAGGTTGGCCATGGTGGTGATCGCGCAGATCACCACCAGGATGATTTTCACTGCGTTGCGCAGCAGCGGCAGGATGGTCTTCACCCGCGTGCTGGGCTGGCGGCTGGAGCGTTTGTTGACCGGGGGTTTCAATGCTTCCTGAATCGCCGTGTCGAGCACCACCCAGAACAGCCAGGTCACCAGCAGGATCAAGCCGATGCTGCTCAGGGAATCACTGATGGCCCGGCCCACGGAGTTGCGCTGGGCAAACTCAAACAGCGAAACGCCCCAGATGCGCCCGAGGATTTCGATAAAGGCGATGGCCATCACGATGCGCAACAGCGCGTGCAGCAGGCTGAGGAAACGCTCTTTGTAGGCGCTGCTGCGCTGCACCGCCACCGTGCTGCGGGACTGGAACAGGTGCTGCAACACCGTGCTGAGAAACACCGTGCCGATCAGCAGGATCGTGGTGAACAGCGCACAGCGCAGGGCTTTCTGGCTGTCGTCGCCGGCGCCGATCAGGTTGATCGCCGACACCAGCACCATCAGCAGGATCGGCCAATACCACAGGCCGGAAAACACCCGCAGGGATTGCTGCACCGCCGGGTGTTTCAGGCGCTGGGCCAGGGGCCGGTTGCGGATCAAATGCGCCACCGGACGGCGCAGGCGAATCACCAGCATGCCGAAGATCACCGAGGCAAACAGCCCGGTGAAGATCGCAACGCTGGCGGTGATATTGCCCCCCAGTTGACGGGCGATCTGTGGGCTGGTCAGCGCATCGCTGAGGGCGGCAAGGAAGCCGATCAGGAACAGCGGCTTGGGGCAGTAGTCCCGAATAATCTTCACCGCAGGGCGCTTGTGGCCGACGTTGAACATGACGATCACGCACAACAGGATCGAGGTGGAGAAAATGCCGCTGCTGGTGGCGTAGGCAAAACACAGCGCCAGCGCACGGCCCACCGAGGTGGGCAGGAAGTGGCTGACGTAGAGCGTCAATGGCAGGCAGATAAGCGCCGGTATCGTGTAGGGAATCAGGTAACCCAGCAACGCCTGGAGGCGCTGGCGAGGTGCGATATGCCGCTGCAGGCTCAGGCGCTTGACGATAAAGCGCCCCAGCAGGGTCAGCGCGGCGAACGCGCCGATCCACACCCCGGACAACAACAGGAAATCCCCGGCCACGCTCCACGAGGAACGTTCGGACGGCTGGTTGACCAGCTTGTCCACCTCATCCGCCGCCCGGTCGGCCCGCAGGCGCCAGGCGTCGACCAGGTTCTGGTTGAGGTCGAGTTTGTCCTGCACATCATCGATGCTGGAGCTGATGGCGCCGAGCAGGCCGCCTTCTACCAACAGTTCCGGCTGGGCCGGGGCGGCAGGCGCTGGAGCCGCGGGGGCGGTGGCCGCTTGCAGCGCGCCGCTGCCGCAGAACAGCAGCGTGCCGAGCAGTAGCACAGTCTTTAAATTCAACAAAACACCGGGCTCCTTCAGAAGGGTCTGTAAGGAACTGACGGGTTTGACGCCTGATCGTTCCCCACGCGCGTCGATCCGTGCGCCCCAGGCAAATATCAAATGCCAATACCTGGCTTTTTCCGCACAAGCCGAACCCCGAGACTGCGCTCCTGATTGAAACCCACCGGAGTTGCAGCCATGCCCATTGCCTTGCTCGCGCTGACCCTCAGCGCTTTTGCCATCGGGACGACCGAGTTCGTCATCGTTGGCCTGTTACCCACCATCGGCGCCGACCTTGGCGTCAGCCTGCCGTCCGCCGGCCTGCTGGTCAGCCTCTACGCCCTGGGCGTGGCCATCGGCGCGCCGGTACTCACCGCCCTCACCGGCAAAGTGCCACGCAAACTGCTGCTGTTGTCGCTGATGGTGCTGTTCACCCTCGGCAACCTGCTGGCCTGGCAAGCGCCGAGTTATGAGTCCCTGGTACTGGCACGGATCGTCACCGGCCTGGCCCACGGGGTGTTCTTCTCGATTGGCTCCACGATCGCCACAAGCCTGGTGCCCAAGGAAAAAGCCGCCAGCGCGATTGCCATCATGTTTACCGGCCTGACCGTGGCGTTGGTGACCGGTGTGCCAGTGGGGACGTTTATCGGCCAGCACTTCGGCTGGCGCGAAACCTTCCTCGCCGTCTCGGCCCTGGGCTTGATCGCGTTTATCGGCAGCCTGCTCTACGTACCGAAAAACATCGCCCACAGCAAACCCGCGTCGCTGTTGCAGCAACTGCAAGTGTTGAAACAACCACGGCTGCTGCTGGTGTACGCCATGACGGCGGTGGGTTACGGCGGCTCGTTCATCGCGTTCACCTACCTGGCGCCAATCCTTCAGGACATCTCCGGGTTCAGCGCCGGCACCGTCAGCCTGGTGTTGCTGGTGTATGGCATCTCGGTGGCCATCGGTAATATCTGGGGCGGCAAGCTGGCCGACAAACGCGGCCCGATCAGCGCCCTGAAAATCATCTTTGCCCTGCTCGCCGCTGTGTTGTTCGTGCTGACCTTCACCGCGGGTAATCCATGGCTGGCCCTGGCCACTGTGCTGGTGTGGGGCGCGGTCGCTTTCGGCAACGTGCCGGGCTTGCAGGTGTATGTGGTGCGCCAGGCGGAACATCACACGCCGAATGCGGTGGACGTGGCCTCGGGCCTGAACATCGCGGCGTTCAACCTGGGGATTGCCGGTGGCGCGTGGGCCGGCGGCATGATCGTCGCCCACATGGGCTTGATC
>NZ_JACARK010000566.1:0-5230 GCF_013386655.1 Pseudomonas sp. K5002
GGCGTGGCCTCGGCGGCCTTGGCGCCGTAGCGCTCCACAAAGTACTCACCCTGGAACGCCATGCGGTCCTGGATCGCGATGCCGCCGCCCAGCGCCCGCACGCGCTCGATGTTCTGCGGGGTGATGGTTTCGGCGTGATCGAAGAACCATGGCAAGCCGTTGAACGGGATGTCGCGGTTGACCTTCTCGAACACGTCGAGCATCCGCGAGATCGACTCGTTGTAGGTGGCGTGCAGGCGGAACGGCCAGCGCTGTTCCACCAGGTGGCGCACCACCGGTTCCAGTTCCTGCTCCATGGTCAGCGGCAGGTCCGGGCGTGGCTCGAGGAAGTCTTCGAAGTCGGCCGCCGAGAACACCAGCATTTCGCCGGCGCCGTTGTGGCGCAGGTAGTCGTCGCCCTGATGCAGGGTCACGCTGCCGGTCCAGTTCTTGAAGTCGCTGAGTTCTTCCTTGGGCTTCTGGGTGAACAGGTTGTACGCGATGCGCACGGTCAGTTGCTGGTCCTTGGCCAACTGTTCGATCACCGCGTAATCGTCGGGATAGTTCTGGAAACCACCGCCGGCGTCGATGGCACTGGTCAGGCCCAGGCGGTTGAGTTCGCGCATGAACTGGCGGGTGGAATTCACCTGGTATTCCAGGGGCAGTTTCGGGCCCTTGGCCAGGGTCGCGTAGAGAATCATCGCGTTGGGCCGCGCCACCAGCATGCCGGTGGGGTTGCCGTTATGGTCGCGCACGATCTCGCCGCCGGGCGGGTTCGGTGTGTCCTTGGTGTAGCCAGCCACGCGCAGGGCGGCGCGGTTGAGCAAGGCCCGGTCATACAGGTGCAACACGAACACCGGCGTATCGGGGGCGGCCTGGTTGAGCTCGTCGAGGGTGGGCATGCGTTTTTCGGCGAACTGGAATTCGTTCCAGCCGCCCACCACCCTCACCCACTGCGGCGTGGGCGTGCGGTCGGCCTGGTCCTTGAGCATGCGCAGGGCATCGGCCAGGGACGGCACGCCTTCCCAGCGCAGTTCGAGGTTGTAGTTCAGGCCGCCACGGATCAGGTGCAGGTGCGAGTCGTTGAGGCCAGGGATGACGGTGCGACCCTTGAGGTCGATGACCTGGGTACCACTGCCGCGCAGGGCCATGGCTTCACCGTCGGTGCCCACCGCGACGAAGCGTCCCTGGTGGATCGCAACTGCCGTGGCGCGGGGATTTTCACGGTCCACGGTGTGGAACTGGCCATTGAACAGAATCAGGTCGGCGTTCATAGGGTTTCCTTTACAGAGGCTTCAAGCCAGGGCGCGAACAGGCGGGTGGCCGCCGGCATCAGCAGGTAAACCACCAGTACAACGATGGTCAGGGTGACCAGGAAGGTGGCGACGATGTAGTTGGACAGGAACGGGTGCAGCCGCAGTACCGGGCCCCAGATGATCGGCACCAGCAACGTCAGCGGCAGGATCACCAGCAGCGTGACCACTGCCTGTTTCCAGCGCGGCGGCTTGGCGGCAGCATCGGCCAGGGGCGAGAACCAGAACTCGTTGACCGCGCCGACTTCGGTCTGGTCGCCGTCGGCCAGCATCGGTGCGGCTTGGTTGATCAGCTCCAGGCGCTGCGGCGAATCGAGCCAGCGCTCCAGGTCTTCGGTGGAGCGATAACGCAGCACGCAGGTGAACAGCGCAAGGCCGCCCTGCTTGCTGCGCACCACGTCAACGCCGAGGTGGCCGGGACGCTCACCGGCAATACGCACAATGCGTCGCAGCCAGGCTTCGTAGTCGGCTTCAAGCCCGGGTTTTATGCGGTGCTTGACCACCAGGGTCACGACCTCGTCCGGCCCGCCTTGTGCTGTTGAGTCCATCGTGCCCTTCCCCTGGATGCTTGAACGTTCGCGCTAGTGTGCGACGGTCCGATCCAGAAAAATTGCATGCATGTGCTCAGTTCAACAGATGCTTGCAGCGGTCTACACTGGGGATTCATTCACCGGTAAGGTGTGTGAAAACAAGCGCCCATCGACCACGGATAGCGATCATGGCTCAACCAGCAGCTGCAACCGGGACCCTGTGTTCAGAGCGGGAACAGAGGGTCAAGCAATTGATCCTCGCCAATCTTGCTGGCCCCCTGCAGGTGACGGAACTGGCTCGCGCCTGTGAGCTGTCCCGCAGCCATTTCTCCAGGGCCTTCAAGCGCACCACCGGTGTATCGCCCCAGGAATGGATTCGCCAGCAACGCATCAAGCAGGCCAAGGTGCTGATCACCGGCTCCGCCCTGAGCCTGACGCAGATCAGCCAGGAATGCGGGTTCTGCGACCAGGCGCACTTCTGTCACCTGTTCAGCCGCAGCGAAGGCGTGAACCCAATGGCCTGGCGCAAACTTCAGCTGCGCTACCGCCATCATCTGCGGACGGCACAGCTGGCGATCGTCAATCTAAAAGAGACAGTCATTCCGATTTCAGCTTCTTAATCAACCTATCGTTAACCAGTAATCTTCTCCTCACACCGAAGCCCTGCATCTCGCAGCCAGGCTTCCCTTGAGGAGAACACCCCATGCTGACCCTTCGCAAAGCCTCGGAACGCGGCGCCGCCAATCACGGTTGGTTGAAGTCGTTCCACACCTTCTCGTTCGCCAACTACTGGAATCCCAAAGAACAGGGTTTTTCCGACCTGCTGGTGATCAACGATGACCGGGTTGCCGCCGGCAAGGGCTTCGGCCAACACCCGCACCGCGACATGGAGATTTTCTCCTATGTGCTCGAAGGCGCCCTGGAACACAAGGACACCCTGGGCACCGGTTCGGTGATTCGCCCCGGCGACGTGCAACTGATGAGCGCCGGCAGCGGCGTGGCCCACAGCGAGTTCAACCACAGCCACACCCAGGGCGTGCACTTCCTGCAAATCTGGATCGTGCCGGATGTGGCGGGCGCCGAACCGCGCTATCAGCAGGAGCACTTCACCGAGGCGCAAAAACGCGGCCGGTTGCAGTTGATCATCTCGCCGGAAGGCACCGACGGCTCCCTCGGCGTGCGCCAGGACGCGCGGGTGTATGCCGGGCTGTTCAACGGCTTTGAAACCGCCAGCCTGCCGCTGGCCCCGGAACGCTACGCCTACATCCATGTGGCGCGGGGCAGCGTTGAAGTCAATGGCCAGCGCTTGCACGAAGGCGACGGCGCCCGAGTGCGCGATGAGCGGGAGATTCACCTGAGCCATGGGGAGGACGCCGAGGTGCTGGTGTTCGACCTGCGCCCTCGGGAACTGCCAGAAATGCCGTGATGAGCGACGCGATGGCCCGGGAAAACGGGCCATCGCTGGCGTCGATAGTCACCATCAGCCCAATGAAGTTCTCTTAAAAAATCTGCCGCGTAACATCGCATCCATACCAACCAACGACTTTCCCGGAGCACACCCTCATGAAACGCCAACTCTTGCTTAGCCTCGCTTTCTCGGTACTTGCTGTAAGCGCCTTTACCCAACCTGCCCTCGCTGAAGGCGGCGCGGATCGCCTGATGGACAGCCGCGTGGCTGAGGGTGGGTCTGACCGTATGCTGGAACGCCGCGTTGCTGAAGGCGGGTCTGATCGCCTGCTGGAACGTCGTGTTGCTGAAGGTGGTGCTGATCGCCTTCAAGAAAACCGTGTAGCTGAAGGTGGCGCTGACCGCCTGATGGAAAACCGCGCGTAACCCCTGTCGTTCGCGGTTCACCCCCAGCCGGCCTGATCAGCCGGCTTTTTTTCGCCTGCTGTTAACTGATCCTCACAAGCGCCACGACCCCTGTGGCGAGGGAGCTTGCTCCCGCTGGGCTGCGCAGCAGCCCCAATGAACTCACCGCGTTTCTCCAGGAAGGCCCCATTGGCAGGTGTTGGGGCCGCTTCGCAGCCCAGCGGGAGCAAGCTCCCTCGCCACACAAGCTCTCTGGCCATTAGTGAAGTTCACGGTCCAGCCACATCACCGCCTTGCCAATCTGCTGCCGTGCCTCAATCCTCGCGTGCACCTGCTGCACCTCTTCCAGGGCGTAATGCCCTTCGATATCCACCGTCAGCGAACCTTCAAGTATCGCCGCGAACACCGCATTGGCACGTCTCTGCACCGTAGGCCCGTCGGCCATGTGGTCGTTGAGCCGTGGGCGAGTCAGGAACAGTGAACCGGCCTCCCCCAACTCCATCGGATCGAGGTCAGTGATCGAACCGGAGACGTTGCCGTAATTGACGATCAGCCCCCGCGTACGACAGGCCTTGAAGCTTTCACGCAAGGTGGCCTTACCCACCGAATCGAACACCACGTCCACACCCCGCCCCTGCGTTACCTGCAAGACTCGCTCGGCAAACCCGTCGTATGGCCAGGCGTGATCAGCACCACGCTGAAGGGCAATCGCACATTTTTCAGTGCTGCTGCCGGTGGTGAACACCGTGGCACCGAGCCGATGGGCCATTTGCACCAGCAACTGGCCGATGCTGCCGGACGCCGCGTGGATCAAACAGCGGTTGCCCGCCTGCAACCGCGCAACATCTTCAATCAGGTAGTGAGCCGTGCAGCCCTGGAACATCGCCGCAGCCGCCTGATCGAAGCCGATCGCATTGGGAATCTGCGCCACTCGCGCGGCGGGTACGCTGGCGTATTCGGCGAACGCGCCCCATGAAATGCACCAGGCCACTCGATCACCCGGCGCCAGATGGCTCCCGCCCTCGCCCACCGCCACCACCACACCGGCCCCTTCCATACCCAGAGTGCACGGCAGCCGTACCGGGTAGGTCACCGACTTGGCGTACTTGCCCTGGCGGGTGTGAACATCCATGAAATTGATCCCGGCACAGGCCACCTTGACCAGTACATGGCCGGCGGTCACTTGGGGTTTGGGCACATCAAGGCGCAGTTGAACAACTTCCGGGCCGCCGTAGGTTTCAAGGGTGAGGGCTTTCATCGCGAGACAACTCCGTTTGCAGTGGGAATGCGCCATGGTAAAAGGCGCTACTCTGTACGAGAATTCCCCAATACCTCCCACCCTCCGTGCGAAAATAACCCGATGTTCGACTGGCAGGATCTGTATTTCTTCACCGTGCTGGCGCGCACCCAATCACTGTCGGCTGCCGCACGGGAGCTGCAGGTGGAACACGCCACTGTTGGCCGGCGCGTCGATGCCCTGGAAAAAGCCCTCGGCGTCAAACTGGTGGATCGCCTGCCCCGCAGCCGGCCGCTCACCGAGGAAGGCCTGGCACTGGCGAAGCTGGCGGCCGGCATGGGCGAGATGGCCACCGAAGT
>NZ_JACARK010000567.1:0-1910 GCF_013386655.1 Pseudomonas sp. K5002
CACTGGCAACGATGGCGGGCGGCGGCGCATGGGGTTGCGGAAGCACCGCCACGTTGAGGCTGGAGTTGAGCGCCGGGCCCATGCCGCCGGTGGAGCACAGCGGGCAACCGAAGGCTTTCGAGAGCGTGGGCAGGGATTCATCGGTGGACTTGTAAGGCGCCGGCGCCTGGGTGCGCGGGTCCACCGTACAGAACTGGCCGCCGATGCCGTTGAGCTGCATCCCGACCATTTGCCCGTGGCCGATGCTGCAGGCGAACACATTGAACAGGACGCAGCAGTAGAGCATCCAGGCAATGAGCGAGCGGTCGGTACGGGCGAGTTTCATGGGGCGGCACTTTACCATCAGCCGCCGACGAATTGCCTGCAAAAAATCTCAAGAGGGCTATCCTCTCTCGGACTTTTCCAAGGATATCCAGCCATGAGCTTTTTAGTCGCGCGATGGATCGTCGGGGTTTTTGGCTTTATCAGCCTGGTGCATTTGTACTGGGCGGCCGGCGGCAAATTGGGTGTGACGGCGGCTATTCCGCAGCTGCCGGGTGAATTCGCCAGCGGGCCGCGACCGGCGTTCAAGCCGTCGGCACTGGGAACGTTGCTGGTGGGTGTGGGGTTGGTGGCGATTGCGGTGTTGGTGTGTTTGCGGGCCGGGCTGTATTTCGAGCCGGTGTCCAACCATGCGTTGCAGTGGGGGATTAGTGCAGTAGCACTGGTGATGTTTGCCCGGGCGATTGGGGATTCGGAGCTGGTAGGGTTTTTCAAGAAGGTCGGCGGGTCGCGGTTTGCGCGGCTGGATACGTTTTTTTACTCGCCGCTGTGTTTGGTGTTGGGGGCGGGGTTGTTGGTGGTGGCGTGGAGTTGAGGGGGGAGTGTTTACCGCGAAAGAGTGAGTTTTACGCTGGGTAAACTCGAATGTTCGCCTGGCGACAGCTGGTCAGGGGGTGAGCAGGGTCAAGGATTCAGGAAGTATAGGTTGGACATGGAGTCAGTGATTTTTTGTGCTTTTCCTTGCGCTACATAATTATTGAATTCTAGTTTGAGAGTGTTCTGGTTGGTGTACTTTTTGTACCGGTGTGGTACTTCGCATGCGTAAATGTAAAGCCGCCACGGGTCGAAGCCGTCCACTCTTTCGTCTGGGCCATAGTCGAAATCGATACATACTCCGGAAAAATCGACTCTGCAGCCAATTCCGTGTAGTTCGTAGGAGATGTTGTCAGTGATCCTCCCGCGTTGCGGGATTTCTTTGCTGCGCCATAGCTGGAGTATGTTTTTTGTTCCGAATGTGCGCTCAAGTAAATCAGTCGCTCTTTTCACCTGATATAGATATTCGTGGATCAAATTCTCCAGGTTGTTCTTTTTCATCGTCTCGGCCTTTCTAACCTATCAAGTCCAACAGCATTCGAAGCGTTTATTACGTCATCTTTACTTTTGAGCGTTCCCTTATGGCTATTTAGGTTCTCTATCAATTTTATGGTGACTGGCGTATTTGTCCGTCTTGCCGCTGAGGCTCGGTGGTGCCCGTCGATAATATAGCGCTGCCCGTTCACCTCGACCACGTCGATAGGCTCATTTGTGTCGTAACCCTTGCTCCGCATGCTGAGGGAGATTTCGTCGACTCGCTTGGTTGATCTTTTCCCCTCGATACTATGCGTTCGATTCAAGCTTTCCGCATCAACTCCTCTAATAACTGGCGCCGAAGGTACACCTTCATCGGCTTTTACTTTTCTAGCAGGATCGTTATCAACGGCTTTCGGCTTACATCCATCGCCACCCGGGCAGGTGTTCAATCCAAGCGGGTCAACCCATCCCGTCGGGTTGGGCACATATTGGTAGCCGTTCAGCCCACCCGCCAGCTTCACGGGGTCGGGCGTCAGATAACGACCAATATCCGGATTATAGTAGCGATGTCGGTTGTA
>NZ_JACARK010000568.1:0-626 GCF_013386655.1 Pseudomonas sp. K5002
GGCGACCTGGCGCGCGCGGCGATGCAGGCCGAGGGCATTGAAATGGCCCTGGCCGCCAGCGACGACAAGGACACAGGCCTGTGTGTGTCCCTGACCGAAGCCACCACCGAGCGTACCTTCATTTCCCATATCGGCGCTGAGGGTGACTTGCTGGCGCAAGACCTGGCCAATGCGGTACCACGCGACGACGACTACGTGTACGTCAGCGGCTACAGCCTGCTGCTGGAAGGCAAGGCCCAGGCGTTGCTCGATTGGCTGTTGGCGTTGCCGCGCGAGATCAAGGTGGTGTTCGATCCGGGCCCGCTGGTGAAGGCACCGGACTCGGCCTTGATGGTCGCCCTGTTGCCGCGTATCGATATCTGGACCAGCAACGGTCCGGAAGCGCTGGCCTTTACCGGCGCGAGCGATCTGGCGGGGGCATTGCTCAAGCTCAACGAGCACTTGCCCGCCGACACCTTGCTGGTGGTGCGCGATGGGCCGAAT
This sequence comes from Pseudomonas sp. K5002, assembly GCF_013386655.1. Classification (NCBI taxonomy): domain Bacteria; kingdom Pseudomonadati; phylum Pseudomonadota; class Gammaproteobacteria; order Pseudomonadales; family Pseudomonadaceae; genus Pseudomonas; species Pseudomonas sp. K5002. The sequence continues at coordinate 484 of NZ_JACARK010000568.1, forward strand.
GGCTGCTGGATCAGCCGTAATGGCCAGGCCGAGCATGTGCCGGGATTCAAGGTCAAGGCGGTGGACAGCAACGGTGCCGGCGATGCTCACGCCGGGGTGTTTATCGCCGGCCTGGCCAATGGTTTGGCGCCAGCACATGCTCG
>NZ_JACARK010000057.1:0-14747 GCF_013386655.1 Pseudomonas sp. K5002
ACCACGGATGAAGGCGCCCGCGAGCACGGCGGCGCGCTCGGGATCGCCTTCGAAGGCGCGAGTGCCCACGACGGCGCTGCGTTGGTAATCGAGGTCCAGCACCGGGGCGAAGCTCAGGTCCAGGCCAACCGCCAGCACTTCGGTTGCCATGATCCAACCGCACTGCTCGGCCAGTTGCTCCGCATTCGGGTTGTCGGCCAAGGCACGCATCGCCGGCAGACGCACAAACCCCTGACGCAAGCGTTGCACTCGGCCGCCTTCCTGATCGACCGCCAGCAACAGGTCCGGGCGCACGGCGCGAATCGCCGCGCTCAATTCACGCACCTGCCGAGGATGCTCGATATTGCGTGCAAAAATGATCAGGCCGCCCACCTCGGGCTGACGCAACAAGTGGCGATCCTCAGCCGTCAGCCAGGTGCCGGCAACGTCCACCATCAAAGAGCCTTGCAGGGCTTGGGTCATATAGCTTCCTTAAATAACGCACGCAGCCCGAAGCCCCGCGAGATCGCATCGCCAGGATTGAATCTGGAGACGGACGCTCAGCGAGCGCAACGGGCTGTGGATAAATAGCTGAAATCGGCATGGGCGGCTAGCTTAGCGGATGCAAGCGGCCGCGCACACCCGGGAGGGGTTAAACCTTGGCCGGGACCGGTACTGACTTGCTGCGCGGGCGCAATTGGGCGGCGGCCATGGCCTGGTCGGTGACGCCGGTTTCGGCACGCATGCCGGCGGCGAGAAACGGCACCATCAGGCGCATGACCTGCTCGATGGAGGTGTTGACGCCGAAGTCGGTCTCGGCAATCGCACGCAGTGCCTTGATCCCGGACATGCTGAATGCCGCGGCACCGAGCATGAAGTGCACGCGCCAGAACAGTTCGATTGGCGGGATACGCGGGGCGGCTTCGTTGACCAGCAACATATAGCGGCGGAACACCTTGCCGTACATGTCTTCAAGGTAGCGGCGCAGGTGGCCCTGGCTCTGGCTGAACGCCAGGCCCAACAGGCGCATGAAGATCGACAGGTCGTTGCCGCTGCGTGGCTGAACCACCAGGGCTTGTTCGACGAGGATCTCCAGCAGGTCTTCCAGGCTTGGCTTGTTTTCAGGCTTGGCCTGGCGACGCTCCAGCTCACGGTCGAGGCTGATGCAGAAAGGCCCCAGGAAACGTGAGAACACGGCCTGGATCAGCGCCTTCTTGGAGCCGAAATGGTAGTTCACTGCCGCCAGGTTGACCCCGGCCTTGCTGGTAATCAGCCGCAATGAAGTTTCAGCAAATCCTTTTTCCGCGAACAACTGCTCGGCAGCATCGAGAATGCGTTCAACGGTTTCCGACTGGGCCATGGCTACTCCGCCTGACAAACACTTGTTTGAAACATACGTTTCAAGCTATGTCTTGTCAAGCCTGCAGGTCGGTTTGCGGCTGGCCGGTCAGCTATTTCATGGCCATTTAATCACATTCGCCAAGGTCTGTAGGCAGCGCTGTCTCCAGTGTGTAGGACAGGTGATAAATGACCGTCCAGCGGAGTGACTGAAAACGGTGATTGCCAAGCGCAGTCCACTGTATATAATCCCAGTCACTGTATAAAAAGACAGAGCGATCAACATGCTAAAACTGACGCCACGCCAAGCTGAGATTCTGGCTTTTATCAAGCGCTGCCTCGATGACAACGGCTACCCGCCGACCCGGGCGGAAATTGCGCTGGAACTGGGATTCAAGTCACCCAACGCCGCTGAAGAACACCTCAAGGCCCTCGCCCGCAAAGGCGCGATCGAGATGACCCCGGGTGCTTCACGCGGTATTCGCATCCCTGGCTTCGAAGCCAAGGCCGACGAGTCGACACTGCCGATCATCGGCCGCGTCGCAGCCGGTGCGCCGATCCTGGCGCAACAGCACGTCGAGGAATCCTGCAACATCAACCCGACCTTCTTCCATCCCCGTGCCGACTACCTGTTGCGGGTCCATGGCATGAGCATGAAGGACGTGGGCATTTTCGACGGCGACCTGCTGGCCGTCCACACCACACGTGAAGCCCGCAATGGCCAGATCGTCGTCGCCCGTATCGGCGATGAAGTGACGGTCAAACGCTTCAAGCGCGAAGGCAGCAAGGTCTGGCTCCTGGCCGAGAACCCCGAATTCGCGCCGATTGAAGTGAACCTGAAGGATCAGGACCTGGTGATTGAAGGCTTGAGCGTCGGCGTTATTCGCCGCTAACGGAGGCATCATGCAGTTCCTACAGACCCCACAACACACTCAACTGTCGCTGTTTGAGGCCTTTATGGCCCAGCCCCTTGCGCCCATCCTCAAGGAAGTGGTCGAAGCGCCCTGGAGCGCCGAACCCGAGGCGTTCAGTGAACTGTCGTTGCGCGGTGCTGCCGGGAACTGCCTGAGCCTGTTGGCGCCGATCCTTCGCGAACTGAGCGAGGAACAGGACGCCCGCTGGCTGACGCTGATCGCCCCGCCGTCCAGCCTGACCCAGGCCTGGTTGCGGGATGCCGGCCTGAACCGCGAACGCATCCTGTTGCTGCAACCCCGTGGTGCTCAAAGCGCCCAGCAGTTGACCTGCGAAGCCTTGCGCCTGGGCCGTAGCCATACGGTGGTCAGCTGGCTGAACCCGCTGACCACGGCGGCCAGGCAGCAACTGATCAGCGCCGCCCGCACAGGTGATGCGCAAAGCTTGAACATTCGGTTGGGATAAAACGATACGCGGGTAACTGACAGCTGTCAGGATCCGCCATGACGCGAGGCTTCTTCAGAATTGAGAAGCCGATCTGCACAATTGAAGCCTGTAAAAAAGTCGACAGACGGACTCAGTGAAGAATCCGCGGGCCGTCTTCCTTTTCCGGTTCGCCTTCAGCCAGGCGCCCCGCCATCTGCACACCTACGCTCAACATGGCTTTTGCCACTTCCACGTGCTGGCCCTGCAGGAACGCTTTTGCGTCCTCGGAAAAATCCAAGATCACCAGAGAACCCTCGTCCTCAGCCCGGCGCAGCTCGATTCGGCCGTCGGGCAACTCAACAATTTCCAGAAAGGACGTTGGCATAAAAGTCTGTTCTCCACGAAAGGCCGGCATTATATCAGTCTTGTGGCGAGCGGGCTTGCCCGCATTGGGCTGAGCCGCGGCCCTCCGACAGCTGACACTGCCAGGCCTGAAAAGCCTTGGGGCTGCTTCGCAACCCAGCGGGAGCAAGCTCCCTCGCCACAAAGCGGTAGTTGTCAGCGAGAAGCCTTCAGCACTCGTTCAATCCATCCCGAAACCGAATGGCCAACTTCTTCAGCTCCTGCCGCCAGCTTTCCAGCTCTTCCCGGCTCAACGGCTCGGGTCCTTCTTCGTCCAGGCTTACGGCCACGATCAGCGGCTGGGTCACATCGCCTTTGGGCGTGTGCTTCACCCGTGGCGGTTGGAACATCTCCGCGTGGGCTACCAGCAAGCGCGCCAGCCAACTGTCCGGGCTTTGCGCCATCTCCACCAGTTCGGCCAACTCCGGGATGGCCATGGACTCCAGCACATCCCGGTGGATGATCATTTCCGCACGCGGCGAGCCGGCCTGCGGCAGACGGTAGAACCCGGCGATCTCATGGCATAAGCCAAGCAAGGCGCCATAGAGGTGGAACAGCGCGGCTTCACGCCCGGCCTGTACCAGCGCGATAGCGTTCATCTCCTTTCCTTCCTCGGCACGGCCAAGGGCTTCCAGGGACAAACCCGCGAAGTAAATTTTCTGGTTGGTACGGGTATAGAGTTCGTTGGCCATGAAGGCAGTCTCCACAACGAATAAGGCGTGATGCTGGCTGAACAGTGTCACGGATCAGCCAAGGCCACTGCAAGCGCAAAAAAAAGGCCGCCTATCAAGGCGGCCTTTGTGCATGTAGCTGATCGTATCAAGCGCCCTGGCGCTTGTCCTCGACCTTCCACTTGCCACCGTCGTAGAACGCTTTCCAGCCGGTAGGCTTGCCTTCCACTTCGGTCTGCACGTACTGCTCCTTGGTCTTGCGGCTGTAGCGGATTACGGACGGGCGACCGTCCGGGTCCTTCTTCGGCGCTTCGCAGAGGAAGTGGTACTTCGGATCGATCTCGTCCTTGTGGGGCACGATCTCCATCACCAGCGGTGCACGGGTCTCACGGTTTTTCGGGAACTGGCTGGCAGCCAGGAACAGCCCCGAAGCACCATCACGCAGGATGTAGGTGTCGTTGACCTTCTCGCACTTGAGCTCAGGCATCTTCACCGGGTCCATCTTCGGCGGCGCCGCGTCACCGCTTTTCAGCAGTTTGCGGGTGTTCTTGCACGTCGGGTTGGTGCAACCGAAGAACTTGCCGAAACGGCCGGTCTTGAGCTGCATCTCGCTGCCGCACTTGTCGCATTCCAGGCTCGGGCCTTCGTAGCCCTTGATGCGGTAAGTGCCTTCTTCGATCTCGTAGCCGTTGCAATCCGGGTTGTTACCGCAGATGTGCAGCTTGTGCTTCTCGTCCAGCAGGTAGGCATCCATTGCCGTGCTGCAGATCGGGCAACGGTGCTTGCCACGCAATACCAGCGACTCGGATTCACCCTCGTCATCGGCCGCGATTTCATCGCCCGGCACCAGGTTGACGGTGGCCTTGCAGCGCTCTTTCGGCGGCAGGCTGTAACCCGAGCAACCGAGGAACACACCAGTGGACGCCGTACGAATCTGCATCGGGCGGCCGCAAGTGAGGCACGGAATGTCCGTCATCACCGGCTGGTTGGCCCGCATGCCGTTCTCGGCACTTTCAGCCACTTCGAGTTTCTTCTTGAAGTCGCCGTAGAACTCGTCGAGCACGTTTTTCCAGTCGCGTTCGCCCTGGGCCACGTCATCGAGATTCTCTTCCATGCCGGCGGTGAAGCCGTAGTCCATCAGGTTGGAGAAGCTCTCGGACAGGCGCTCGGTGACGATGTCGCCCATCTTTTCCGAGTAGAAACGACGGTTGTGCAAGGCCACGTAGCCGCGGTCCTGGATGGTGGAGATGATCGCCGCATAGGTCGAAGGACGACCGATACCGCGCTTTTCCATCTCCTTGACCAGGCTGGCTTCCGAGTAACGCGCCGGCGGCTTGGTGAAGTGCTGGGACGGGTCGAGCTTGATCAGCTTCAACACATCGCCCTGTGCCATGTCCGGCAGTACATCGTCGTCGCCCGGCTTGGCGATTTGCGGCATCACGCGGGTGTAACCGTCGAACTTGAGGATACGGCCCTTGGCGCGCAGCTCGAAGTCACCAGCACCCACGCTGACAGTCGTCGACAGGTATTGCGCCGGCAGCATCTGGCAAGCCAGGAACTGGCGCCAGATCAGCTCGTAGAGGCGCTCAGCGTCGCGCTCCATGCCGCTCAGCTTGCTTGGCTCGGTGTTGGCGTCGGAGGGACGAATCGCTTCGTGAGCCTCTTGTGCGCCTTCCTTGCTGCTATAGACGTTCGGCTTCTCCGGCAGGTACTTCTTGCCGAATTCGCTTTCAATATAAGTACGCGCCATCGCCACCGCGTCTTGCGACAGGTTGGTGGAGTCGGTACGCATATACGTGATGTAGCCCGCTTCATACAGGCGCTGGGCCATCATCATGGTCTTCTTCACCCCGAAGCCCAGGCGGTTGCTCGCGGCCTGTTGCAGGGTGGAGGTGATGAACGGCGCCGACGGCTTGCTGCTGGTGGGCTTGTCTTCACGCTTGACGATGCTGTAGCTGGAAGCCTTGAGCTTCTCCAGCGCGGCCATGGCCTGGGCTTCGTTGAGCGGCTTGAAGGCCTCGCCTTTCTCGCGGGCCACTTCAAAGCGCACGTTGTTGCCCTTGGCGGTGCCCAGGTCAGCGTGCACTTCCCAGTATTCTTCGGGGTTGAACGCACGAATCTCGCGTTCACGCTCCACCACCAGCTTTACCGCAACCGATTGCACACGGCCGGCGGACAGGCCACGGGCGATTTTCGCCCACAGCAGCGGCGAGACCATGTAACCCACGACACGGTCGAGGAAGCGACGCGCCTGTTGGGCATTGACGCGGTCAATGTCCAGTTCGCCCGGCTTGGAGAAGGCTTCCTGGATCGCCTTCTTGGTAATTTCGTTGAACACCACGCGCTTGTAGCGGCTGTCGTCACCCCCGATGGCTTCCCGCAGGTGCCAGGCAATAGCCTCCCCTTCGCGGTCCAAGTCGGTTGCGAGATAGATGGTGTCAGCATCCTTGGCGAGCCGGCGCAGCTCTTCGATGACCTTTTCCTTGCCCGGGAGGATCTCGTACTTGGCTTTCCAGCCATGATCGGGATCGACACCCATGCGCGAGACCAGCTGCTTGCGCGCTTTCTCTTTAGGCGTGAGCACCGGACCTTCGCCCGCAGCCGCCTTGCCGCGCTTGGCGGCAGGCTCCTTGCTGGCGCTAGCCGAACCGCTGGTGGGCAGGTCTCGGATATGGCCGATACTCGACTTCACCACGTACTCGTTACCCAAGTACTTGTTGATGGTCTTGGCCTTAGCCGGGGATTCCACAATGACCAGCGATTTGCCCATGGATCGGAAAATTCCTGAATTCGAGAAGTGAAAGGCGGTTGGCGCCTGACGCGGCAACGCTATATATAGTGGCAACAAGGTGAGGTCAAGCGCAGCATTCTGCGCGGCCTGCCTTTATTGCGCGGAAAAAAGGCTGGCTTCGGCCTGGATCAAAGCAAAGCGCGGGACCTGTTCGCCGTCAACTTCGACGGTCTCAAGGAACATGCTCAAGGGACGCACCCAAAAGCCGTAATCGCCATACAGTGCTTGGTAGAACACCACTTCCTCTTCGGTCTCGGAATGCCGCGCCACATTAAAAACGCGGTACTGCGGACCTTTATAATGCTGGTAGAGCCCTGGTTCGACTTTCATGCTCTGGCCCTCTTACAAAATTTGTTAAAAAAAAATATAAAAAATTCCAAAAAACAAAAACCGGGGCACTGGGCCCCGGCTTCCGTCAACGAAACGTTTAGATACGTTCGAAGACGGTGGAGATGCCTTGGCCGAGGCCAATGCACATGGTTGCAACCCCAAGGTTGCCGCCATTTTGCTTCATCACGTTAAGCAACGTGCCGGAGATACGAGCGCCGGAACACCCAAACGGGTGACCCAAGGCAATCGCGCCGCCGTGCAGGTTAACCTTCTCGTTCATCTTGTCGAGCACTTTCAAATCTTTCAGCACTGGCAGGGCCTGTGCGGCGAAAGCTTCGTTGAGCTCGAAGAAGTCGATGTCGGAGATAGTCAGGCCTGCGCGCTTCAATGCTTTTTGTGTGGCCGGTACTGGACCATAGCCCATGATTGCCGGGTCCACACCTGCGACTGCCATCGAACGAATCACGGCCATCGGCTGGATACCCAGGTCCTGGGCACGCTGGGCCGACATCACGATCATGCACGAAGCACCGTCAGTGATCTGCGACGAAGTACCGGCTGTCACGGTGCCGCCCTTTGGATTGAAGGCCGGCTTCAGGGCCGCCAGGCTTTCCAGGGTGGTGTCCGGACGAATGGTTTCGTCGTAGTCGAACAGTTTCAGGAAACCGTTCTCGTCGTAGCCGTTCATCGGGATGATTTCATCCTTGAACTTGCCTTCCACGGTTGCCTTGTGGGCCAACTGGTGGGAACGCAGGCCGAATGCATCCTGGGCTTCGCGGGTAATGCCGTGCATTTTGCCGAGCATTTCAGCGGTGAGGCCCATCATGCCCGAGGCTTTCGCCGCGTACAGGGACATGTGCGGGTTCGGATCCACACCGTGCATCATGCTGACGTGGCCCATGTGCTCCACGCCGCCGACCACGAACACATCACCGTTACCGGTCATGATCGCTTGGGCAGCGGTGTGCAGCGCGCTCATGGACGAGCCACACAGGCGGCTGACGGTCTGGCCGGCAGCGGTGTGCGGGATCTGCGTCATCAAGGAAGCCATGCGGGCGATGTTCCAGCCCTGCTCCAGGGTCTGGTTGACGCAGCCCCAGATCACGTCTTCGACTTCGTTCGGGTCGACCTTGACGTTGCGTTCCAGCAATTTGCTGATCAGGTGCGCCGACATGTCTTCGGCACGGGTGTTGCGGTGCATGCCGCCCTTGGAGCGGCCCATCGGAGTACGACCGAAGTCGACAATCACGACGTCTCTTGGATTCAAGCTCATAAATATTCTCGCTCTAGTCGTCTGGGCACTTAACCGAAGAAGCTCTGGCCGTTCTTGGCCATCTCGCGCAGCTTCGCAGTCGGGTGGTACAGCGGGCCCAGATCAGCGTATTGATCAGCCAGGGCAACGAACTCGGCCACACCGATGGAATCGATGTAACGCAGCGCACCACCACGGAATGGAGGGAAACCAATACCGTAGACCAGGCCCATGTCGGCCTCGGCTGCGGTTTCAACGATGCCGTCTTCCAGGCAACGCACGGTTTCCAGGCACAGGGCGATCATCATCCAGTTGACGATGTCCTCGTCGGACACTTCACGCTGTTCGTAGATGACCGGCGCGAGTACTTCGTGAACCGATGGGTCGGCCACTTTCTTCTGCTTGCCCTTCTTGTCGGTCTCGTAGGCGTAGAAGCCCTTGCCATTCTTCTGGCCCAGGCGCTTGGCTTCGTAGAGCGCGTCGATCGCCGAGCGGCGGTCGTCTTTCATGCGGTCCGGGAAGCCTTCAGCCATTACGTCGCGACCGTGGTGGCCGGTGTCGATGCCGACCACGTCCATCAGGTACGCCGGGCCCATTGGCCAGCCGAATTTTTCCATGACCTTGTCGATGCGCACGAAGTCCACACCGGCGCTGACCAGCTTGGCGAAACCGCCGAAGTACGGAAACAGTACGCGGTTGACCAGGAAGCCCGGGCAGTCATTGACGACGATCGGGTTCTTGCCCATTTTCTTGGCGTAGGCAACGGTGGTGGCAACGGCCAGCTCGCTGGACTTCTCGCCACGGATCACTTCCACCAGCGGCATCATGTGCACCGGGTTGAAGAAGTGCATGCCGACGAAGTTTTCCGGACGCTTGAGCGCCTTGGCCAGCAAGGTGATGGAAATGGTCGAGGTGTTGGACGCCAGGATCGTGTCTTCTTTCACCTGGGCTTCAACTTCAGCCAGTACCGCCTGCTTGACCTTCGGGTTCTCGACAACCGCTTCGACCACCAGGTCGACGTGGCCGAAATCACCGTAGGACAGGGTCGGACGAATGCCGTTAAGCACTTCAGCCATTTTCGCTGCAGTCATGCGGCCTTTATCAACGCGGCCTACCAGCAGCTTCGCGGCTTCTGCCAGACCCTGCTCGATGCCGTGCTCGTTGATGTCTTTCATCAGGATCGGCGTGCCTTTGGACGCCGACTGATAGGCGATACCGCCGCCCATGATACCGGCGCCGAGTACGGCAGCCTGTTTCACGTCGCGAGCGATTTCGTCGTAGGCCTTGGCCTTTTTCTTCAGTTCCTGATCGTTCAGGAACAGACCGATCAAGCTCTGCGCGGCAGAGGTCTTGGCCAGTTTGACGAAACCAGCGGCTTCGACTTCCAGGGCTTTGTCGCGACCGAAGTTCGCGGCCTTCTGGATGGTCTTGATCGCTTCAACCGGCGCCGGGTAGTTCGGGCCGGCCTGGCCAGCCACGAAACCCTTGGCGGTTTCGAACGACATCATCTGTTCGATGGCGTTGAGCTTGAGTTTTTCCAGCTTTGGCTGACGCTTGGCCTTGTAGTCAAATTCGCCGCTGATGGCGCCCTTGATCAGGTTCAGCGCGGCTTCTGCCAGCTTGTCGGGAGCCACCACAGCATCCACGGCGCCGACTTTCAGCGCGTCTTCAGCACGGTTTTCCTTGCCGGCGGCAATCCACTCGATGGCATTGTCGGCACCGATGATGCGCGGCAGGCGCACGGTACCGCCGAAGCCTGGGTAGATGCCCAGCTTGACTTCCGGCAGGCCGATTTTCGCGGTGGCAGACATCACGCGGAAGTCGGCGGCCAGGCACATTTCCAGACCGCCGCCCAGGGCGATGCCATTGATCGCGGCAACGGTCGGCACGTTGAGGTCTTCGAAATCGCTGAAAATCTTGTTGGCTTCGAGGTTGCCAGCCACAAGCTCGGCATCGGGCAGCTTGAAGTTGTCGACGAATTCGGTGATGTCAGCGCCGACGATGAACACGTCCTTGCCGCTGGAGACGATCACGCCCTTGACCGAAGCATCTGCTTTGATGGTGTCTACGGCCTGACGCAATTCATTCAGGGTTAGACGGTTGAACTTGTTGACGGACTCACCCTTGAGGTCGAATTTCAATTCGACGATGCCACTTTCAAGAGCCTTAACCGTGATGGCTTTACCTTCGTAAATCATCAACTGATCTCCACGATATGGAAGCTGAACAGTACACGTCGGACGCAGGATTCAGCGTAGGCACTGACGTTACCGTCGATGCTAACGCCAAGTTGCCAGGCACACCCGCCAACGCGATAGTCGGGATTCTGTACGAACGGTCTGAAAGACAAACGCTCAATTCATACGCCCGTTTGATTTGGGTACGTCACCTTCAGCCAAATCCGAAGAATTGTCAATCGCTCGAAAGGGCCGCAAAAACGCGACTTTTCAGTCATTTCAGAACCCGGGGCAGCCGGCATCGCCCCGCCAATGTTTAATCATTCGCGAAATCAATAATGTGAATTTTGATTTAAAGGGCTGTACAGAACCGAATATGCGGCTAGGCTAGCGGCACGTAAAACGAATTACCGGCCTGCCTGGCCAACTCCAGCCCGATGATGCTTTCGGGCTTTTTAATGCCCGCAGGAATCTCAGGCCAGCGCCTTGAGCACTGCGTCAATGTCCTGCAACACGCTCAACTCGCCCTTCTCGCCCCAGTACAGGGTGATCATTTGCTTGTCGGCTTCGACTTTGTAGACGTTTGCCGGCAGCGTCGCAAAATGTGGCAACAACTTTTCATCGACGCAGGTTTCCTGCCACTGATTGACCCAAACCCCTGGCTCCAACTGCCAGTAACTCCAGGTCACCCGCGTGGTGCCACGCCGTGGCCGGTGATACTGGGCACACGGGCTTGGCGGCTCGTGCTTGAGCCAGTGTGGCCATTCCTGGGGCGTCAGTTGCATGGCCAGGCCAATGCGCCGCGCCTCCATGCGCAAAGCCATGCGCCCGCTCGAATGGCGCGAAGGACGCAGCCACGCCAGGGGGCTTAAAACCAGCGCAAGGATTGACACCACTATCCAGACCGTCATATGTGTACTCCCGAATTTCTTGATGAGCGGATTTGACCTGACGCAACCCCATCCGCTTGAAACCAGCCATACTGAACTTATCGCTTTCCCTTGGAGGACTCCTCATGCCCTACGAACATATTCTGGTCGCCGTGGACCTGACCGAAGAATGCGACCCCGTGATCAAGCGGGCCGTAGGCCTTGCAGGCGACTCGGTGAAGCTGTCCCTGGTGCATATCGTCGAACCGATGGCCATGGCCTTTGGCGGCGATGTGCCGATGGACCTTTCCCAACTGCAACAGCAGCAGTTCGACCAGGCCAAGGAACGCCTTGACCGGCTGATCAACAAATACCCTGCCCTGAAAAAAGACCAGAGCCACCTGACCTACGGCCAGCCGCGCCAGGAAATCCACCACCTGGCCAAGGAGCAAGGTTGCGATCTGATCGTGGTCGGCAGCCACGGCCGTCACGGCCTGGCCTTGCTGCTGGGCTCCACCGCCAATGACGTGCTGCACGGCGCACCTTGCGATGTGCTGGCCGTGAAACTGGTCAAGAGCTCGTAAGACCAACGGCAATCCAATGTGGGAGCGGGCTTGTGTGGGAGCGGGCTTGCTCGCGAAAGCGGTGGATCAGTCGATAAATATATGGACTGACACACCGCTTTCGCGAGCAAGCCCGCTCCCACATCTGAACCGCGTTTCATACAAAAAACCCGGCGCTCATACAAATGAGCGCCGGGTTTTTTATTGCGCTTGAATCACTCAGGCATCCAGCTCGGCCCAGCGTTCAACCAGGGCTTCAAGCTCGCTGTTAAGCTGCTCGAGGGATGCAATCACCTTGGCGGTTTCTGCAGCTGGACGCAGGTAGAAACCCGCGTCAGCCATTTCAGCTTCAACGGCAGCAATCTGCTGTTCCTTGGCGTCGATATCACCCGGCAGTGCTTCCAGCTCACGTTGCAGCTTGTAGCTGAGCTTCTTCTTCGCAGCAGGTGCTTCCTGGGCTGGTGCCGGAGCAGCAGCCACTGGAGCAACCACGGCCGAGGTCAAGTCAGCCTTGCCGGACTTGCTCTCGGTCACGCCCAGCAGGCGCGGCGAGCCGCCCTGGCGCAGCCAGTCCTGATAACCACCGACGTATTCACGCACCTTGCCTTCACCTTCGAAGACCAGGGTGCTGGTGACCACGTTGTCAAGGAATGCCCGGTCGTGACTGACCATCAGCACGGTGCCATTGAAGGTCAGCAGGACCTCTTCCAGCAGTTCCAGGGTTTCCACGTCGAGGTCGTTGGTCGGTTCGTCGAGTACCAGCAGGTTGGCTGGCTTGCTGAACAACTTGGCCAGCAGCAGGCGAGCACGCTCACCACCGGACAAGGCCTTGACCGGCGTACGTGCACGCTGCGGGCTGAACAGGAAGTCGCCCAGGTAGCTCAGCACGTGGCGGCTCTGGCCGTCGATGTCGATAAAGTCGCGACCTTCGGCGACGTTGTCGATCACGGTTTTTTCCAGGTCCAACTGGTGGCGCAACTGGTCGAAGTAGGCCACGTCGATGCGCGTGCCCTCTTCCACGGTACCGCTGGTGGGTTGCAGGCCGTTGAGCATCAGCTTGAGCAAGGTGGTCTTGCCGGTACCGTTGGCGCCGAGCAGGCCGATACGGTCGCCGCGCTGCAGGACCATGGAGAAGTCCTTGATCAGGAACGGGCCGTCCGGGTGATGGAAGCTGACGTTTTCCAGGACCATCACTTGCTTGCCCGACTTGTCGGCGGTGTCCAGCTGGATATTGGCCTTGCCGGTGCGTTCACGGCGCTCGCTGCGCTCGACACGCAGGGCTTTCAGGGCACGTACGCGGCCTTCGTTACGGGTGCGGCGGGCCTTGATGCCCTGGCGGATCCAGACTTCTTCCTGGGCCAGCTTCTTATCGAACAGGGCATTGGCGGTTTCTTCCGCAGACAGCGCGGCTTCCTTGTGCACCAGGAAACTGGCGTAGTCGCCGTTCCAGTCGATCAGGCCGCCACGGTCCAGTTCGAGGATGCGGGTTGCCAGGTTCTGCAGGAAGGAACGGTCGTGCGTGATGAACAGCACGGCGCCCTGGAAATCCTTGAGGGCTTCTTCAAGCCAGGCGATTGCGCCGATGTCCAGGTGGTTGGTCGGTTCGTCGAGCAGCAACAGATCCGGCTCGGAAACCAGGGCCTGGGCCAGCAGGACGCGGCGACGCCAGCCGCCGGACAATTCGGCGAGGGTCTTGTCGGCGGGCAGTTGCAGGCGACTCAGGGTGCTGTCGACCAATTGCTGCAAGCGCCAGCCGTCGCGGGCTTCGAGGTCTTGCTGGACGTGCATCAGCTTGTCCAGGTCGGCTTCGGTGACGCAGTTCTGCGCCAGGTGATGGTATTCGGCGAGCAGTGCGCCCACGCCGTCGAGGCCTTCGGCAACCACGTCGAACACTGTCCGTCCGTCGGCCACCGGCAATTCTTGCGGCAATTCGCCAATCTTGAGGCCCGGGGCGCGCCAGACAGAGCCGTCATCGGGCTTCTGGTCGCCTTTTACCAGCTTCATCATGCTGGACTTGCCGGTGCCATTGCGGCCGATGATGCACACCCGCTCACCACGGGCGATCTGCCAGGACACCTTGTCCAACAACGGCATAGCGCCGAAAGCAAGGGACACATCGCTGAATTTGAGCAGGGTCATACGCTTCTCCAAAAACTGGGCGCGCATTCTACCTGACTTAGGGCTCGAGGCGGCCGGCATTTTCGCCGCTGACACGTTCTGTTGGACATTTCAGATGAACTTGAACGAAGCGACCGGCAAAGCTTTCACCGGTTGCGGGCAAAAGGCTAAGCTAGGGGCAATCAGTGTCGGCGACGTCGGCACTAGTCCAGATTCCTCTGCACGGACGTCTCATGCGCAGTCGCCTTTTCAGCTTTTTATCTTGTCTGCTTCTTTCTGCCACCGCCGTTCAATCCGCCCAGGCCGTGGACCTCACCACCCAACGTCAATATTACGATGAAGCCAAACGAGCCCTCGCCAAAGGCGACAGCGGCCCGTATTTCCAATACAGCCAGGCCCTGGCCGACTACCCGTTGACGCCGTACCTCGCCTACGACGAGCTGACCGCGCGGCTGAAAACCGCCAGCAACGAGGAGATCGAACAATTCCTCGCCAAGAACGGCGACCTGCCCCAGGCCAACTGGATGAAACTGCGCTGGTTGCGCTGGCTGGCCGACCGTGGCGACTGGCAAACCTTTGAAAAGTACTACGACGCCAAACTCAATTTCGTCGAACTGGACTGCCTCCATGGCCAATTCCAGCTGACCCACAACCAAAAAGCCGAAGGCTATAAAACCACCGAGAAGCTGTGGCTGACCGGTAAATCCCAGCCTGCTGCCTGTGATGCCACCTTTGGCCAGTGGGCCGCCGACGGCCAACTGACCGAACAGAAAATCTGGGACCGCGCCAAGCTCGCCGCCGAAGCCCGCAACTATCCGCTGGCCAACAGCCTGGTGAAGACCCTGCCGACCCTCGGCGCCCAGGGCCGCCTGATGGTGGACGTGGCGCAGAAGCCCGACATGCTCGGCGACCCATCGCG
>NZ_JACARK010000569.1:0-2595 GCF_013386655.1 Pseudomonas sp. K5002
GCCAGGGCGTCAGTGTGGCCCTCGAACAACTTGCACAACCGCAGGTCATGGCCGGCGACTTGCGCCAGCCGGCTGAAGCGTTCCAACGTTTGCCCGCTGCCCGGCAAGGGCAACTGATCCAGGCCTTCCTCCACCAAAGCCCTCAGCGCAGCGCCGAGGGCCTGGGTGTCCGGGTAATCCCGGTAGCCGCGAAGAAACTCATGCAAGGCCATGTCACACCTCGTCCTCATGCTGCAGTTCAAACAGCAGCAGCGAACGCCCGGTGACCGCATATTCGTGATCGAAATCGAAGCGTTCCTGGCCACGCACTGCCGGCTGGTTGGTGTCGAGCATGCAGGTCCAGAAGCCGCCATCCGGCACCGGTGGCAGGCGGAAATTGACCATGTCGTGGTGGGCATTGACCACCAGCAACAATGTGGCATCGGCCCCCGGGCGGCGAATCCCGGTTTCCTGGGCGCGGCCATCCATCAGCATGCCCAGGCAACGGCCATGGCTGTCCTGCCATTGCTCGATGGTCATTTCATCGCCGCTCGGCGCGAGCCAGGTGACGTCCTTGACCCCGATATCTTCGTTGTAGTCGCCCACCAGGAAGCGCCCGCGACGCAGGATCGGGTACGCCAGGCGCAACTTGATCAGGCGCTTGACGAACTTGAGCAGGGCCTTGCCGTCTTCATCCAGTTCCCAATTGATCCAGCCGATCTCGCTGTCCTGGCAGTAGGCGTTGTTGTTGCCGTGCTGGGTCCGGGCGAACTCGTCACCGGCTACCAGCATTGGCGTGCCCTGGGCCAGCAGCAGGGTGGCGAAGAAATTGCGCATCTGGCGCAGGCGCAGCGCGTTGATTTCCGGGTCGTCGGTAGGGCCTTCGACACCGTGGTTCCACGACAGGTTGTTGTTGCTGCCGTCCTGGTTGTTCTCGTCGTTGGCTTCGTTGTGTTTGTCGTTGTAGGACACCAGGTCGTGCAGGGTGAAACCGTCGTGGGCGGTGATGAAGTTCACCGAGCTGTACGGCCGGCGGCCGCGCTGGTTGAACATCTCGCCCGAGGCAGTCATGCGTCCGGCGAAGTCGGCCAGTTGGCCGTCATCACCTTTCCAGAACGAGCGCACGGTGTCGCGGAAACGGTCGTTCCATTCCACCCAGCCCGGCGGGAAACCGCCGACCTGATAGCCGCCGGGTCCACAGTCCCAAGGCTCGGCAATCATTTTCACCTGGCGCAGCACCGGGTCCTGGCGGCAGGCCACGAGGAAGCTGTGGCGCTCGTCGAAACCGTCGCGGTAGCGGCCAAGGATGGTCGCCAGGTCAAAGCGGAAACCGTCGACATGCATCTCGGTCGCCCAGTAGCGCAACGAGTCGGTGACCATTTGCAGCACGCACGGGTGGCTCAGGTCGAGGGTGTTGCCGGTGCCGGAATCGTTGATGTAGAAGCGCTTGTCATCGGGCATCAGGCGGTAGTACGAGGCGTTGTCGATGCCGCGCATGGACAGCGTCGGGCCTTGCTCGTTGCCTTCGGCGGTGTGGTTGTAGACCACGTCCAGGATCACTTCCAGCTTGGCTTCGTGCAGGTGCGCGACCATTTCCTTGAACTCGGCGATCTTGCCGCTGGCCAGGTAGCGCGGGTCCGGGGCGAAGAAGGCGATGCTGTTGTAGCCCCAGTAGTTGGTCATGCCTTTTTGCAGCAGGTGCTGGTCGTTGACGAAGGCGTGCACCGGCAGCAACTCGACCGATGAGACACCCAACTGGCGAATGTGCTTGAGCACATCGTCGACCATCAGCCCGGCGCAGGTGCCGCGCACTTCCTCAGGCACCGAAGGGTGGCGCATGGTGATGCCGCGCAGGTGGGTTTCATAAATGATCGTGCGATCCCACGGCGTGCGCACTGGCTGGTCGTTGCCCCAGGTGTGGGCCGGGTCGATGACTTTGCACTTGGGCACGAAGGGCGCGCTGTCGCGTTCGTCGAAACTGAGGTCGGCGTCCGGATGGCCGATGGTGTAGCCAAACAGCGCCTCGGACCATTTGAGCTCGCCCACCAGCTGTTTGGCGTAGGGGTCGATCAGCAATTTGTTGTGGTTGAAGCGATGACCGTTGGCCGGGTCATAGGGACCGTACACGCGGTAGCCGTAGATCAGCCCGGGGTGGGCGTCGGGCAGGTAGCCGTGGAAGGTTTCGTCGGTGTATTCCGGCAGTTCGATGCGCTCCAGCTCGACTTCGCCGCTGTCGTCGAAGATGCACAGTTCGACTTTGGTGGCGTTGGCCGAGAACAGCGCAAAGTTGACCCCCAGACCGTCCCAGGTCGCGCCGAGAGGGAAGGGCAAACCTTCACGAATCCGCGACGGCTCGTTTTCCGGCGTCGAGTTGGGCTTGTTGGGTTTGCTCATTGAGATGCTCCTGCAAAAGGGTTTTTCCGGGCCGAACGGGGCCATTCCGGCGTGATGCCGGGTAGATATCGGTAGTTGGATAGCCTCCTGCGGTGCGGGCGCACCTGCAGGAGGATCTTTGGGTCAGGGGGCCTTGGGCTTCTTCGCAGCAGGCTTCTTCGCCGCCGGCACTGCGCTCGGCTTGGCTGCCGGTTTCGGCGCTGCCGCTGCGGGCTTGGCTTT
>NZ_JACARK010000570.1:0-4308 GCF_013386655.1 Pseudomonas sp. K5002
AACAGCAACACCAGCAACAACCCGCTGAGCATCAAGACCGCGCACCACTCCACCAACCCCTGGCTCCACCCGGTCGCGAGCACCGCCGGCCAGATCGAGACAATCAACAGCAGCCAGCCGCCCACGCGCAAACCCAGGCGCCGACGAGGCGAAGGTTTACTGTGCAGCAGTTCGCCATGGTGCCGGTCCATGGACAGGCACAACGCGGTAAACCCTGCGTAACACAGCAATAGCGCCAGGAGCATTCAGTTCACCTCGCCCTTGAGGGTCAATGGCCGGGCACGTTCGGCCTTGGGCTGAGGGACGCGGCGGTGCTGCATTTTCCAGGCAGCCCAGGCGAGGAACACACCGCTGCCCAGGCACGTCAGGTCGAAGCCGGCCATGGCCCAGTCGCCGTTGGCCAGGGTCACACCCAAATGCTGGGTCGTGGTCAGCGCGTTGAGCACCGGCACGCCGATAAACAGCAGCGCGCCCACACTCAATTGCTCAACCCAGCCGCGGCGCCCCTGGCGAACAATCGCGTGCAGGACGCTCAAGGCCCAGGCAATAAAGAAGGCTTGTACTTCCCAGTCCGAGCGCCCGGCAAAGCTGGCTGGTAACAGGCGGTTGGCCCAGAAGAATGCAGCGATGGCGATCATCAAGCCGGACATGCTGGCGATGTTCAGCACTTCCACCAGCCGCAGCTCAAAGGGCATCACACCGGTTTTGGTGTGCTTGAGCTGACGCTTGCCCAGCCACATCACCAGCCCGGTGCCGATCATTGCCGTGCCCGCGAGGCCGCAGATGAAATACAGCCAGCGCAATACCGGGCCGGCGAAATGGCCCATGTGCAAACCGTAGAAGCTGCCACCAATCGCCGCCGGCAGCGACTGCTCGCCGCTCACCCGCAACAGTTCGCCGGTAGTGCCGTTGAATGAGACGGTGCTGCCAAAGTCATGCACCACTCGATCCGACCCGGCGCGGAACACATTGACCGAGGCGTTTACATCGCTTGGATTATTCACCACCAGCCGTCCGACATGCCCGCCGGCCCATTGCTCGCGCGCCTGCTCGTACATCGGGCCCAGTGGCAGCAATTGCCCCGGCTGGCCGAGGGCCGGCGCATTGTCGGTGGCCGGAAACACATCGTTGAAGAACGCACGGGTGTCGTTGCCGTAGGAAGCGAGGATGCTCGCCGGCATCACCATGCTCATGAAAATCACCAGGCTGCTGTAGGTGATCATCAAGTGGAACGGCAACACCAGCACGCCCACGGCGTTATGCCCGTCTAGCCAGGACCGCTGGCCCTTGCGCGGGCGGAAGGTGAAGAAGTCCTTGAAGATTTTCTTGTGGGTGATGATCCCGGTGATCAACGCCACGAACATCACCATCGCGGCGATGGTCGACAGCCAGCGCCCCCACGGATAGGGCATTTGCAGCTGGAAGTGGAAACGATAGAAGAATTCGCCGCCCATGCTTTCCCGGGCCTGGACCTGCTGGCCGCTGACGGGATCGAGGAGTTTTTCGACGAAATTACCGCGTTTGCCCGGGTCGACCTTGTCTTGCCACATCACCGACAGGCCCGGCTCACGGCTGCTCGGCAAGGTGATAAACCAGCGCGCGGCATTGGGCGCCTGGTGTTGCAGATAGGTTTGGGCGGCGGCCAGGCTACGGGCGTCATCGACGGGATACGCCTGCACTTCGGGCTGCATCCAGTGGGTAATTTCGTCCTTGAAATACGACAGGGTGCCCGTCAGGAAAATCGCAAACAGCAGCCAGCCAAAGATCAGCCCGGCCCAGGTGTGCAACCAGGCCATGGCCTGGCGGAAGCCCTCTTTCATGTGCGCGCCATCCAGTACGCCAACCCCGCGAACGTGGCCATTATCGCGCTGGGCAGCAACACGCCAAACCAGGCGCGCCAGGCCGTGCGACAGGCGAAGCACCAGATGACTGCCAACAGGTAGAACACAAACGAACTCAGCATGCCGCTGATCACCGCATCGGCGCGGCTGGTGGGCAGCCACAGCGTCATGCACACGCTGGCCAGCGAGGCCAGCAGGTAACCGCCGACCACAGCCGCCAGCACCCGCGAAGTCACGGCAAGACGGTAGGAAACGGGAAGTGAGGTTTTGCGTTTCATGCACAAGGCGCCAGGTTCGTCAGTGCGCAATATTAATGATAAAGGTTCTCATAAGCAAAAGAGAACGCATCACTGGCAATTGCCGAACCCGCCTGCGCGCCCTACAATGCGAACAATTCTTGTTCTCTAAAGCATGCCCATGCTGCCGGAGTGTGCGCGTTGCAGCCGTCCAACACCGTCGAAGTCCTGTACCACGACCATCACCACTGGCTTACCGGCTGGTTGCGACGCAAGCTCGGCTGCCCGGAAAGCGCCGCCGACCTGGCCCAGGACACCTTCATCCGCGTGCTCACCGCACGGGAAACACCGACGCTGATCGAACCTCGCGCCTTCCTCACCACCATCGCCAAGCGTGTGCTGTGCAACCATTACCGCCGCCAGGACCTGGAGCGCGCCTACCTCGACGCCCTGGCGCAAATGCCCGAACACGTGGCGCCGTCGGAGGAAGAGCGGGCAATCATCCTGCAAACCCTGATGGAGCTGGACCAGTTGCTGGACGGCTTGGCGCCCCCGGTCAAACGCGCGTTCCTGCTGTCCCAGCTCGACGGCCTGACCTACGCGCAAATCGGCGCGGAACTGGGCATCTCCATCGCCACGGTCAAGCGCCATCTGAATAAAGCGGCGATGCGCTGCTACTTCGCCCTATGAGTTTCTCAACGCAAGTCGCCGAACAAGCGGTGCACTGGCTGATGGAAATGCAGCAGGGCCCGCTCAACCCACGCAAACAGGCGGCCTGGCAACAGTGGCTGGACGCCCACAGCGAACATCAGCGGGCCTGGGAGCACATCCAGCGAGTGAACCAGCGCTTGCGCGGGATGCCATCACCCCTGGCCCACGCCGCCTTGAATGCGCCGAAATCCAGCAGTCGTCGTCACGCCCTGAAGTTGTTGCTGATACTCGGCGCCGGGTCGGCAGCGGCCTGGGGTTTGCGCCAGCAACATATATTGCCGCCGTTGAGTGCCGACTACCGCAGCCCCATCGGCCAACGGCGCAAGTTCCAGCTGGCGGATGGCAGCCAGTTGCAGCTCAACACCGGCAGTGCGGTGGATGTGCATTTTGATGGCCAGCAACGCTTGATCCGCCTGCTCGAAGGCGAAATCCTGCTGACCGCCAAACCCGGCAACGCCCCGCTGCGGGTCATCACTTCCCAGGGTCTGCTCAGCGCCCAGGCGGCGCGGCTGAACGTGCGGCAATTCAACGATCACACACAACTGGCGGTGTTTGATGGGCACGTTGACGTGATGCCCAACACCTATAGCGGTTTGCCGTTGTCGGTGGAGAAAGCCCATCAGGTCAATTTCACCCGCAAAGGCTGGGACACCGCCCGCCCCAACGACGCCGGCAGCGGCGCCTGGGCCGACGGCATGCTGGTGGCGGCCCACATGCGCCTGGAAGATTTCCTCGCCGAATTGAGCCGTTATCGCCGTGGCCAGCTCAATTGCGACCCGCAGGTGGCCAACCTGCTGATTTCCGGCAGCTACCCGCTGGACGACAGCGAACGAATCCTGGACCTGCTGCAAGTCAGCCTGCCGGTCAGGGTCCGGCGGTTTACCCGCTACTGGGTCACTGTCGAAGCCCGTGCCTGAAATATTTTCAAACCCCGTGAGCCGTTTTCCGCACCTCGCGTGACAGAGAAGGAAAGCCACCTTGATCCTTCCTTCTCAGGACCGCACTTCATGCCCCAGCAACCGACTCGCCTGACGCCACTCGCCCGCACCCTGCGCCACTTGTTGCTGGGGGCCAGCCTCAGTTTCAGCACCGTTCCCTACGTAATGGCGGCCGACGCCAAGCCCTACCGCATCGCCCCTACGTCACTGGAAGCGGCGCTGAATCAATTTGGCCGGGAAGCCGGCGTGCTGATTTCATTTGGCTCGGACGTGACCGCCGGCGTGCAAAGCCACGGCCTGTCGGGCAACTACACCGCTGAAGAAGGCTTGAATGCGTTGCTCAAAGGCACCGGCCTGCAAGCCCGTGCCGAGGGCAACAACGCCTTCAGCCTGCAACCGGCGAATGCTCCGGCCACCCTCGAATTGGGCACCTCCAACGTGGTCGGCGACTGGCTGGGGGACGCGGCGCAAACCAACGTCTTCGAGCACCCTGGCGCCCGGGACGTGATCCGCCGCGAAGAATTCGAACGCCAGGGCGCCACCCAGGCCCGCGACGTGCTCAACCGCATTCCCGGGGTCAAC
>NZ_JACARK010000571.1:0-496 GCF_013386655.1 Pseudomonas sp. K5002
GGTCGACCTTGCGCGTGTTGATGCCCACCGCCCGGCTCATCAAGCGGTTCTGCACGGTGGCGCGCACCTGCAAGCCCCAGCGCGAACGGTAGAGCATGACGAAGATCGCCCCGGTCAGCAGCACGGTCAGGCCCATCATGAACAGGCCGTTGCGCGGGATCTCGATGGCGTCGCCGAGGTTCACCGAGCCCATCAGCCAGGCCGGCGGTTCGGCGCTCACTTCACGGGCGCCAAACACCGAGCGGAAGGTTTGCTGCATCACCAGGGACAAACCCCAGGTGGCGAGCAAAGTGTCCAGGGGCCGCTTGTACAAGCGGCTGATCATCGCCCATTCCACCAGCCAGCCCACGGCGCCCGCGACGAGGAATGAGAGGGCAATGGCAACGAAAAAGTAATACGGCTGAAAGCTCGGCGCGAAATGCGCGGTAAGGCTGGAACAGACGTAGGTGGTGTAGGCGCCAATGGTCAGGAACTCACCGTGGGCCATGTTGATCAC
>NZ_JACARK010000572.1:0-4913 GCF_013386655.1 Pseudomonas sp. K5002
TGCAGGCGTCCGAGCAGTTCAGGGGTACGCACCGGCTTGGCCAGGTAGTCGTTGCAGGCGCCGGCGATGCTGCGTTCGCGGTCGTCAGTGAAGGCGTTGGCGGAGATGATGATAATCGGCGCGGCAGACAGCGCATTACGCCGGATCATCCGGCTGGTGGCCCAGCCGTCCATGGTCGGCATCGACAGGTCCATCAGGATCAGGTCCGGCGACAGCAGCGCCACCTGGCGGATCGCCTCCTGGCCGTTGCTGGCCTGGGACACCTCGAAGCCCAGGGGCGTGAGCATGCCGCTGAGCACCTTGCGATGGTCCACGTGGTCATCCACCACCAGGATGCGCCGTCGTTCGCCGTGGTAGCCGATGATGTCGTGCTCCACATGCACCACGGCTTGCGGCACGCGGACCTGGGACAGGAACAGCCGTACCTGGAAGCAGGTGCCCTTGTCCAGCTCGCTGACCACCCGCAATTCGCCGCCCATCAGCGAGGTCAGCATGCGTGTGATGGTCAGGCCCAGACCCACGCCCTTGTCCTGGCGCATCAGGTCGCCGCGTTCGAACGGCTGGAAAATCCGCTCGATCTGTTCGGGGTCAATCCCGATGCCAGTGTCGATGATCTCGAAGTTGGCGGTCTCGCGCATGTAGCTGACCCGCAGGCGCACCTCGCCGCTGTCGGTAAAGTTGATCGCGTTGCCCAGCAGGTTGATCAGGATCTGCCGCACGCGTTTTTCATCACCACGCACCACGGCGGGGATCTTGCCCACGCAGTCCAGGCGAAAGCGCAGGCCCTTGTCTTCGGCCTGGGGGGTGAACATTTGTTCCAGGTCGTGGATCAGTTCCGGGAAGGGGATTTCGGTGAGCTCCAGGCGCAGCTTGCCGGCCTCGATCTTGGCCACGTCCAGCAGGCCGTCGATCAGCGACAGCAGGTGCGAGCCGCTGCGCAGGATGGTCGCCAGGGCGTCCTGATGCTGTTCGGGCATGGCACTGTCGCGCTGCAGGATCTGGGTGAAGCCCAGGATGCTGTTGAGCGGCGTGCGCAGCTCGTGGGACAGCCCGGTGACGTAGCGACTCTTGGCCGCGTTCGCTGCTTCCGAGGCTTCCTTGGCCTGTTGCAGGGCCTGGTCGGTGAGGCTGTGGGCGGCGATCTCCTGCATCAGCAGCGAGGTTTGCCGGTCGGATTCTTCCTGGGCCACCCGCCGGCTTTCGCGGGTGAGTACTACCCACCAGGCGAGTACGGCGGCCAGCACCGAGAGCGTGAGGAACGCCTTGAAAAACGCCTGGTACAAGGTTTGCGAATGGGGCAAACCCTGGGCCGCCTGCATGTAGATCAGCGCCAGCGCCCCGGCGAGCATCAGCACCAGCGCCATCAACAATCCGAGGTAATGCGCCAGCCGCGTATGCAGGCGCGGTACCAACGTCGTCGGCAGCAACCAGCGCAGCACCCCTTCGAACTGGCTGGCCAGGCGTGCGTGGGGTTTGCAACGGTCGCCGCAACGCGCATCCAGTGAGCAACAGAGCGAGCAGATCGGCGTGCTGTAGGCCGGGCAGAACGCCATGTCGGCGGTCTCGAACGGGTTGCTGCACAGCCCGCAGATCACCAGGCCGGTGCCGGGTTGCGGGTGAATCAATTGCGCCTCGCTGCTGCGCGCAATGTAGTAGCGGCCCTTGGTCAGCCACGCCAATAGCGGCGCCATGATTAACGCGGTGCCCAGCGCGACAAACGGTGGCGCGGCCTGGGCCAGGGCGCCGAACAGGCCGAAGTGGGCGAGAATCGACAGCAGCGAGGCAATCAGCATCGAGCCGACGCCCACCGGGTTGATGTCGTAGAGGTGCGCACGCTTGAATTCGATGTGTTTGGGCGACAGGCCCAGGGGCTTGTTGATTACCAGGTCCGCTACCAGCGTGCCGATCCAGGCAATCGCGATATTCGCGTAGAGCCCCAGCACCTGCTCGATCACATCGAACACGCCGAGCTCCATCAGCATCAGCGCAATGGCGACGTTGAACACCAGCCACACCACGCGGCCGGGGTGGCTGTGGGTCACGCGGGCAAAGAAGTTCGACCAGGCCAGGGAGCCGGCGTAGGCGTTGGTCAGGTTGATCTTCATCTGCGAGATGAACACGAACAGCACCATCGCCCCCAGCGCCCATTCGGGAGAGGAGAACACATAGCCGAACGCGACGAGGTACATCTGGGTTGGCTCGGCGGCGCGCTCCATGGGGATTTCATGTTGCAGGGCGAGGAACGCCAGGAACGCCCCGGCGAACATTTTCAACGCCCCCGGCACGATCCAGCCGGGCCCGGCGCATAACAGCGCGGCCCACCAGCGCTTGCGGTTGGCGCTGGTTTTTTCCGGAAGGAAGCGCAGGTAGTCCACCTGTTCGCCGATCTGCGTGACCAGCGACAGCGCCACGGTGCAGGCGGCGCAGAACGACAGCAGATTGAAGTCGCCACCATCGCTGCTGCGGCCGACAAAGCTGGTCCAGTCGCTGAAGGCCTCGGGGTTTTTCCACAACACGAAGCCATAGGGCAGCACCAACAGCACCAGCCACAGCGGTTGCGTCCACAATTGCAGGCGGCTGATCAGCGTTACGCCGTAGGCCACCAGCGGGATCACCAGCAGTGAACAGATGACATAGGCGATGGCCAGCGGGATATGGAAATACAACTCCAGGGCCAGGGCCATGATCGCCGCTTCCAGGGCGAAGAACAGGAAGGTGAAGCTGGCGTAGATCAGCGAGGTGATGGTGGAGCCGATGTAACCGAAGCCCGCGCCGCGGGTCAGCAGGTCCATGTCTACGCCATAGCGGGCGGCGTAGTAGCTGATGGGCAGGCCGGTGAGAAAGATCACCAGGCTGATGGCGAGGATCGCCCAGAAGGTGTTGGTGAAGCCGTAGCTCAAGGCCAATACGCCGCCGATGGCCTCCAGCGCCAGGAACGACACCGCGCCCAAGGCGGTGTTGGCGATGCGCAGTTCCGACCATTTGCGGAACGACTTCGGGGTGTAGCGCAGGGCGTAGTCTTCCATGGTCTCGTCGGCGACCCAGGAGTTGTAGTCGCGGCGGATCTTGACGATGCGCTGGGTGCCGGGGAGGGGGTGCACGGTGGGGAACTCCTGCAAGGATGGGGAGATGGCAGCAATATTCGTGCCCCAGTCCTGCGGGGTGCGCTCTTCGTGGCGAGGGAGCTTGCTCCCGTTGGACTGCGAAGCAGGCCCAGCAAGACCACTTCATTTTTCCAGGCAGAACCGGGTCGCCGGTTTTGGGGCCGCTGCGCAGCCCAACGGGAGCAAGCTCCCTCGCCACAGGGGTTTCCTTTCCCAAGGCGGGCGGGATCCTGCTCGAAAATGGTGCGCAACGGCATACGTCAAATGACGTACGTCGTTACGTCAGGCTGCGTATACCCGCCGTGGCCACCTGCCGCCATGCTGAACCCCTCATTGCAGAGGAGTCGCCCCATGGAATCACGATTGATCCGCTCCAAACCGTTGTTGGCCTTATCACTGCTGGCGGCGAGTCTGTTCAGCCATGGCGTCATGGCCGACAACGAAGGCCTGGCGGTGACGCCCACCGAAGTCACCGTCGGCCAGTTGCACTCGGCCACCGGCACCATGGCGATTTCCGAAACCGGTTCGATCCAGGCCGAACGCCTGGCCATCGAGCAGATCAACGCCTCGGGCGGGATCCTCGGGCGGCAGATCAAGGTGATCCAGGAAGACGGCGCGTCCGACTGGCCGACCTTCGCCGAAAAGGCCAAGAAACTGCTGGTGAACGACAAGGTGGCCGCAGTGTTCGGCTGCTGGACCTCCGCTTCACGTAAAGCCGTATTGCCGATCTTCGAGAAAGAAAACGGCCTGCTCTACTACCCGACCTTCTATGAAGGCCTGGAACAGTCGAAAAACGTGATCTACACCGGCCAGGAAGCGACCCAGCAAATCCTTGCCAGCCTCGACTGGATCGCGAAGACCAAGGGCGCCAAAACCTTCTACCTGGTGGGCTCGGACTACATCTGGCCGCGCACCTCGATGAAGATCGCGCGCAAGCACATTGAAAACGTCCTGCACGGCACCGTGGTCGGCGAAGACTACTACCCGCTGGGCAACACCCAGTTCGGTTCGCTGATCAACAAGGTCAAGCTGAAAAAGCCTGACGTGGTGTTTGCGGCCGTGGTGGGCGGCTCCAACGTGGCCTTCTACAAACAGCTCAACGCAGCGGGCGTGAACGCGTCCAAGCAAACCCTGTTGACCCTGTCGGTGACCGAAGACGAACTGCTGGGCATCGGCGGCGAAAACATGGCTGGCTTCTATGCCTCGATGAAGTACTTCCAGAGCCTCGACAACCCGAACAACAAAGCCTTCGTGGAAGCGTTCAAGGCCAAGTACGGCAAGGATGCAGTGATCGGTGATGTGACCCAGGCGGCCTACCTCGGCCCATGGTTGTGGAAAGCGGCGGTGGAGAAGGCCGGCAGTTTCGACGTGGATAAAGTCGTCGCCGCATCGCCTGGCATCGAGCTGAAAAACGCGCCGGAAGGCTATGTGAAGATCCACGAAAACCATCACCTGTGGAGCAAGTCGCGCATCGGCGAAGTGCAGCCCAATGGCCAGTTCAAGGTGATCTACGAGTCGGATCTGATCGAGCCGAATCCGTTCCCGAAAGGCTATCAATAACCTCGGGTCTGGCGCTGATCTGAATGTGGGAACTGGTTTTGTGTGGGAGCGGGCTTGCTCGCGAAAGCGGTGAATCAGTGAGTGCATCCGGTACTGACACACCGTATTCGCGAGCAAGCCCGCTACCACATTTGATTGCATTCCACATCGATTAAAGCGGTGGTTTCACCGCGACCACACGAGCCCCGCGTTTCATGGAGAGGGCGTAATACAACAGGCCACCGAGCGCCGAACCGGTGAACCAGCCAT
>NZ_JACARK010000573.1:0-1113 GCF_013386655.1 Pseudomonas sp. K5002
CCGGCGCCGATCATGGCCGACGAGTCCATCGAATGCGTGGAAGATGCCTTCAACCTGGCCCGCGAAGGCGCGGCCTCGGTGTTCGCCCTGAAGATCGCCAAAAACGGCGGGCCGCGTGCGGTATTGCGCACCGCAGCGATTGCCGAAGCGGCGGGTATCGGCCTGTACGGCGGCACCATGCTTGAAGGCGGTATCGGCACCCTGGCCTCGGCCCATGCCTTTCTCACCTTGAACAAACTGGCGTGGGACACCGAGCTGTTCGGCCCGCTGCTGCTCACCGAAGACATCCTCGCCGAGCCGCTGGTGTACCGCGATTTCCACCTGCATGTCTCCACCGCTCCGGGCCTGGGCCTGGCCATCGATGAAGAGCGCCTGGCGTTCTTCCGTCGCGATAACTAACAAGAGGACACCTGCGATGTTGTTCCACGTAAAAATGACCGTGAACCTGCCAGTCGACATGAACCCCGAGCGCGCTGCCGGCCTCAAGGCTGAAGAAAAAGCCTTCTCCCAGCGGCTGCAGGAGCAAGGCAAATGGCGCCACCTGTGGCGCATCGCCGGGCTGTACGCCAACTACAGCGTGTTCGATGTCGACAGCGTGCAGGAACTGCATGACCTGTTGATGCAACTGCCGCTTTATCCTTACATGGCCATCGAAGTGAATGCCCTGTGCCGGCATCCATCGTCGATCCGTGAGGATGATCGCTGAGTCTGTTTTTTCACCTAATAATTACAAGATGAGGATTGCACCATGACCATCCGACTTTCCCAGACTGCTCACGCCCAACAGTTTCTCGAAGAAGCCAGCGGCAACCTTAACGACGGCGGCAACCCACGGGCCAAGGCGCTGATCTACCGGATCCTGCGGGACACGGTGAACATCATCGAAGACCTGGAAGTGACCCCGGAAGAGTTCTGGAAGGCGGTCAACTACCTCAACGAACTGGGCAAGAACCAGGAAGCCGGCTTGCTCGCGGCAGGGTTGGGCCTGGAGCATTACCTGGACATGCTGATGGACGCGGCGGACG
This sequence comes from Pseudomonas sp. K5002, assembly GCF_013386655.1. NCBI lineage: Bacteria > Pseudomonadati > Pseudomonadota > Gammaproteobacteria > Pseudomonadales > Pseudomonadaceae > Pseudomonas > Pseudomonas sp. K5002. The sequence continues at coordinate 1,026 of NZ_JACARK010000573.1, forward strand.
AGGAAGCCGGCAAATCCGGCGGCACCCCGCGCACCATCGAAGGCCCGCTGTATGTGGCCGGTGCGCCGCTGTCCAAGTTCGAGGCGCG